>DASVPC010000313.1:0-7147 GCA_036383055.1 Rhizobium sp.
CGCAGCCAGGCATTCCAGTCCGGGCAGGAATGGTCGTGCTCCGCACCGTCCTCATGCAGCAGTGGCGCGCCTTCGATAGCCTTCGGACCATTGCGGAGCCAATGCCGCTCGGCGAACTCTGGACTGCAGATCGGTATGACCGCCTCGGAGAACAGATGATCGACCACAAGGCCGGGATAGGCGCCGCTGCCGTATCGGATAACACAATCGGCATCGCCGCTGTCGAGATCCGTCAGTTGAGTGGAGGCATCGACCAGGACCTGCAATCCCGGTGCCGCACGGCGCAAACCATCCAGCCGCGGGATTAGCCATTTGCTGGCGAAAGACGGCGCCACGGAGACCCGGATCGGCTGTTCGTGATCGCTGGCGGCAAATTGCGTCATCGCGCCAAGAACCGCGTCGAAGGCATCCGTGAGACCAGGCACCAGAGCCAGACCGGCCGGCGTCAGTTGCAATTGACCGCGTGTACGATGAAAGAGCGGCTGGCCGAGATAGTCCTCAAGCAGCCGGATCTGCTGCCCGACCGCCGCCGAGGTCACATGCAGCTCTTCGGCCGCGCGCAGGAAATTCAGGTGCCTCGCCGTGGCGACAAAAGCGCGAAGCGAGGTCAGCGGAGGCAAACGCGCGAGCGTCGGCTGAATGGATTTTTTCCGGGGGTTCGCAATCGTCATCATAGGGCGATTGCAACACAATCATGCCGGCTTAGACGAGAACATGCTTTGCGTTTGCCAGACACGATGGAAACATTTTCTTTTCCTGAAGCACCGCTTTACGGAAGCAAAAACTAAAACTCCGAAGTAGTCTATATTTTTACTAGATTACCGTTCCCGCGCGAGCACGGCGCACGAAGCTTTTCTTTCCGTGGGAGGGAGAAAAACATTCTTCCGAATTTAGGGGCACAGATCTGAATATGGCCGGAAGGCATGTGCCGCGCGATCAGGTTCGGGGGAATTCATGGACATCAAAAGACGCCAATTCAATCAAGTCCTCGCCTTTGCAGCCATCGGCGCCGTGGCACCTTTCAGCCGCTTCGCCGAGGCCGCCGAGCCGACGGCGGGAGGAACGCTGAACCTGCTCGTTCAGCCGGAGCCGCCGACCCTCCTCACGCTCGCCCACACGGCCGGTTCGACGACGCGTGTCAGCGGCAAGGTGACCGAAGGTCTGCTGGCCTATGGGCTGGGGGACTTCAAGCCCATTCCGCAGCTCGCGACAGAATGGCACGTCAGCGACGACGGCCTGCAATATACCTTCAAGCTGCGCCAGGGCGTCAAATGGCATGACGGCCGGGATTTCACCTCCGCCGATGTCGCCTTCTCGATCCTGGCGCTGAAAGAGGTCCATCCGCGCGGCCGTGCCACCTTTTCGAGCGTGACCGAAGTGGCGACGCCGGATGATCATACCGCCATCATCAAGCTCTCCAAGCCCGCGCCCTATCTGCTCGGCGCGCTGCAGGCGAGCGAGTCGCCCATCGTGCCGAAGCATGTCTACGAGGGCAGCACGGATCTGCCGGGCAACGCCAATGGCCGCGCACCAATCGGCACCGGCCCCTTCATCTTTCGTGAATGGGTGGTCGGAAGCCACGTCATCCTCGACCGCAATCCCGACCATTGGGACAAGGGACGGCCCTATCTCGATCGCATCGTGGTCAAGTTCATTCCCGATGCCAGTGCGCGTGTTGCGGCGCTGGAGACCGGCGAGGTCGATATCGCTCCGGATACGCCGGTGTCGCTGAGCGAGATCGACCGTATCAAGACGCTGCCGGCGCTTGCGGTGGAGGATCGCGGCAACGATTATTCGCCAACCGTCTACCGCATCGAATTCAACCTGGCGAATGCGTATTTCAAGCACGACAAGGTCCGCCAGGCCTTCGCCCACGCGATCGACCGGCAGAAGATCGCCGACATCGCCTTTTACGGCTACGCTATCCCGGCCCCGAGCCCGATCAGCCCTTACCTGCAGACCTTCTATAACCCCGACGTTCCGGTCTACGCCTTCGATCAAGCCAAGGCGGAGAAGCTGCTGGATGAAGCCGGCTTCCCGCGCGGCGCCGACGGCATCCGATTCCAGGTGCCGCATGACGTCATGCCCTATGGCGATACCTATACCCGGATCGGCGACTACCTCCGCGACGCGCTCTCCAAAATCGGCATCAAGGTCGATCTTCGCGGCCAGGACGTGCCGACTTGGCTGAAGCGCGTCTATACCGACCGCGATTTCGCTTTTGTGACCGGCGGCATGGGCAATACGTTCGATCCGACCATCGGTGTTCAGCGGCTTTACTGGTCGAAGAACTTCAAGAAGGGCGTGCCCTTCTCCAACGGCTCCGGCTACAACAATCCGGAGATCGACCAGATATTCGAACAGGCGGCCGTCGAGAACGACCATGCCAAGCGCGTCGAGCTCTTCAACCGGATGCAGGTCATCATCGCTACCGACCTGCCCGACATCACCCTGGTGTCGTTCCGGCAGCTGACGATCTTCAACAAGAAAGTCCAGGACCATACCGTCGTCGCCGACGGTCTCTCCGGTAGCCTCTCCAGCACATATCTGCTCAAGAATGCCTAAAGGCGCGACTTGGCAAGACGATCCGCAGGATCATCAAGCGTCTGCCATATCGCGAGGCCAACCCAAAAGACCGTGAACAACGGTAGCGGAAGCAACGCCCGGAGAGCAAACCATGTGTCGGTATTCAAGGTCAATGCGGCAACGCAACTGATTGCGACAATGCCGAAAGCGCATGCCGACAATCCTGCATATGTCTGTCGCCATTTTGCATTCGACATCTCCGATCGGTGTTCGAACAGGAAATTCCGGATGCCCTTGGTCCGCACAGCCAAGATTGCAAACATGATGGCCGCCGGAAGAAAGGTGAGCGATAGCCGAAACTTGATGGAAATTTCGGACTGGGCGAACAGCGGATAAAGCAGTTGGGACAGCCCCCAGCTGATGCCGGCGCCTAGCACGATAATGACGAGAGAACGCCAGACGATGCTCCAAAAAACGCGGACGAATCTGGCCATCGCCTTGCATACCCTCCGTCACAGAATTCCCTGTTTAAAGCGAAGCTTTGCGATGTAGCAAAACAGGAATCCCCCGACATCCGAGCTTGCAGAGTGCCTCACGACGATATTTTCAGCAAGTCGGCCGCGCAGCGTTTTGTGAACCGTCGCAATGGATCGAACTGGTTTCCCAGGCAACTCCGCGCCAGGGGTCATCGCCACTGGCCCGATGTCTATTCCCGATTGAAAGAGCAGCAACGTCGCCAGCGGAGAACGATCCGCGCCTTTACCAGAAGATGGAGAAGCTTTAGCCGAAGTCTGCAATCTGCAGAATACATTCCGACGATCAACGATCAAATCGCACGGTAGCCGGGCCTCGATGCACGAACGCATGGACCGTGCTCGTTGAGCGTGTCAGCGGGGTCGGGGCGATATCGCCGCTGTCAAGAGGACATGTCGGAGATGCAGTCTGCCATGGATGACGCGAAGAGCTAGCAGCTCATGGATAGCACGCTCTCGGCGTCCTTAGATTTGGCAGCATGACGCTGGGCATTACATTCGCTGATGCGTTCAAGCGTTAGCGCCGGTGATCTTGGGACAATACCCCTCCCACCAACGGGAGTGCTATTATTTAGCCAACAAGCGAGGGAATTATCCGGTTTCGGCAGGTTTTCAGTACTAAGACGGATCCTGCAAGATTTTATTGGAGAATCCCCTTGAATCCGGCAGTAAAAGCACACACGCGCCGCAATATTGACTTTATTGGCCTGCATGCAAATTACTTAATAAGTATTAAAAATAATTTATTTTACCTGTATTTAAGTTCCAACTCAAATTATCATGGAGACCGCGGATTAACCCATGGATAGAGCTGTCGGGTACATTTTAATTGCTATAATTACCTGTGCTTTCTTTGGAGTGGGCGCTCTTATGATCCAGAATGTTAAGCCAAAAATCCTTATCGAAGACGACCAGCTGGACATGGGTGAGGATCATGTCAATAAATTGCATCTTCGTGCCACCGAAGACGAATCCGGTCCAGAAGATGCATAGCGTCCAGCTTCAAGGATGCTCCCAAGGATCACGGGCCGTACAAGACGCTCTATAATCGCTTCATTCGTTGGAGTCGTTTCGGCGTGTTCGATCACATCTTCGCGGCCTTGGCAGGCGAGGGTGGAAAGCCGGACTGCACTATGCTCCGCGCCACGCACCTGAAGATGCGGGCACACATTCTTCTCCGCCATCCGCGTTGCTGCTTTGCTTATCTTCTGGCTGCAAGCAATGAGCCCTGCCTCTAGAAGACCTTGCCTTCCTCGAGATGCGTCGTCGTTCCGTTGATATAATAGTCGCCGACCACCCGCGCCTTGTGCAGCAGCGGGTTATGATTGAGAACCGTGCGGATATTGCGCCAGTGGCGGTCTAGATTAAGATGGCGAGAGGTTGCCGACCCGCCGCCGAGCTCGAAGACATTGGTCGCGGCAGCTAGCGCGAGCTGCGAGGTGACGATCTGGGTTCGCGCCGTCGTCAGCGCACTCTCGATCAGTGCCGCCTCTAGTTTCTCAGGGTCGCCTTCGCTGAACGCGGCAACTGTGCGGTCGAGCGCTCGCGCGCTCTCGCGGATCAGCGTGTCGACCGCGAAGGAACCGGCTGCGATCTCGCCCAGAATCTTCTGCACGAAGGGATCGGCATTTGCCGTTTCGGCGGCGCTATGGGCCGTCGAGCGCGCCTGCCTGCGCACATAATCCGTGCCCTCGGCAAGCACACCACGCACGGCGCCCGCCATCGAGGCGGCGAGATGCAATTGCCGCAGCGTCGAGGAATGGCGGCCGACGAGCGTGTTCAGGCCCCGGGTGGAAATCTCGTGCGGCAGCACCTCGACGTCCTCCAGCAGCACGCCACCACTTGCCGTCAGGCGCTGGCCCATGCCATCCCAGTCATCGAGAATGGTGATGCCCTTGCGATCGACAGGAAGCAGGACACCAACAAGCTGGTCTTCCTCGTTCCTGGCGCTGAAGGAAGCGAAGTCGGAAAAGGCCGTCCCCGTCGCATACCATTTGCGGCCGTTCAGCCGATAATTGTCGCCGGATTTGGTCAATCGCGCCGTGACTTCGCCGGGGCGCTTCGTGCCCTGCTCCGTGTGCGCCCCACCGAAGAGCTTGCCGGAGAGGACACGGCCAAGCTGGGTCCGGTCGAGTGCTGTGTTGGGATTGAGCAGTAGCCCTTCCGTGAAATTGAAATGGCTTCTGAGCGCATGAGCGACATTGGAATCGGCCGCGCCGATCGTCATGATCATCTCGATGTAGTCGACGACGGAACCGCCCGGACCGCCAAGATCGGTGGGAATACGCAGTGTCCCGAGCCCGGCCTCCCTGAAGAGCCGGAATGCCTCGAATGGCAGTTCCCGTTCCAGATCCCGTCGCGCTGCCTCCTTGGCAATTTCGGCCGCAAGCTCCGGCACCTTGGCAAGCAGTGCCGCCAGATCGGTGGCTTGAGGCGCAGCCTGGGCGGGCTGGATGACTGGGGCGATGGTCGGCATGGCGGGAACTCTCTCGGCACCGGAATGATGAGTGGTCAGGGCTCGCGACCGGCGAGCCCTGACGGAGATCGTCAGGCGACGGCGCGTGCGAGCGGCACGACATTGTCGGACGCCGACAGGCTGCTGCGCGGCACCCGGCCTTCGAGGGGATGGCTCGGATCGTTGAAGCCGGGCGTCGACGGATGGCCTGTCGTCACCAGTCGATCGACCAGCGCCTCATCCTCAGCATCGAGCTTCACATCGAGGGCGCGGATGTAGCTGTCCCAATGCTCTTCCGTGCGCGGGCCGGTGATGGCGGCGGAGATGAGCTTGTTGTTCAGCACCCAGGCGAGCGCGAATTCGGTCGGGGCGATACCCTTGCGGGTCGCATGCGCCGCGATCTCCTTGGCGATGGCGATCGATTCCGGGCGCCATTCGGTTTCCAGGATGCGCTTGTCACCACGGCCGGCGCGCGTGTCGCTCCCCGGCGCCTGGCCCGGCTCGTATTTGCCGGTGAGCACTCCGCGTGCCAGCGGCGAATAGGAAACGACCCCGAGACCATAGTTATACGCGGCCGGAAGCTGCTCGGCTTCGGCCGTGCGGTTGACGATATTGTAGAGCGGCTGGCTAGCGACCGGTCGGTCGATGCCAAGCTGGTCGGCCAGTTGCGCGACCTCGGCGATACGCCAGCCACGGAAGTTCGAAACACCGAAATAGCGCAGCTTGCCGGCACGGATGAGATCAGCAATCGCGCGCACCGGCTCCTCGAGCGGCGCGTCGAAAATCGCCCGATGGAAATAGAGGATATCGATATAATCGGTCTTCAACCGGCGAAGTGAATTCTCGACAGTCTCGATCACCCATTTGCGGGAATGGCCGCCGAGGTTCGGGCCTCTCTTGTGGGAGTTGACGAATTTGGTGGCGAGAACCCAGTGGTCGCGATGGTTCTTGATCCCGCGGCCGACCACTTCCTCGGACTTGCCATCATGATAGACGTCGGCGGTGTCGATGAAGTTGATCCCCTGCTCTCGCGCCTTGTCGATAATGCGGAACGCGACATCATCCGGTGTCGGGCCGCCGAACATCATCGTGCCGAGGCTCAGCGGCGACACCTTGAGGGCGCTGCGCCCCAGATAGCGATAATCAACCATTTCATTCTCCATTCTATTGGGCGTGATGACAGGCGACGGCATGGTCGCCGTGGAATTGATGCAAGGCTGGGTCCTCGGCCCGACAGAGGTCGGTCGCCAGCGGACAGCGCGTGTGGAAGCGACAGCCGGACGGTGGATTGTGCGGACTCGGCAGGTCACCGGTGATCGGAGCCGCCTGCCGGCGCCGGGAAGGATCGGGCACGGCGGCAAGCAGCGCCTGCGTGTAGGGATGCTTGGCGCCAGTCCAGAGCGCGCTGGTCGACGCGCTCTCGACGATGCGGCCGAGATACATGACGAGAACTCTGTCGGCGAAATACCGGACGACGGAGAGGTCGTGCGAAATGAAGAGATAGGAGAGCGACAGCTCCGTCTTCATCTCGACAAGGAGATTGAGGATCTGCGCCTGGATCGAAAGATCAAGCGCAGATACCGGTTCGTCGCAGATCACCAGTTCCGGCTGCAGGATCAGCGCGCGCGCGATA
>DASVPC010000314.1:0-5962 GCA_036383055.1 Rhizobium sp.
ATCAGCATCGCCTTGACGCCGGACGTTCCAAGATCGAGACCCAAATACATCAGATGATACTCCCTAGAGTCCGCCGTTCACGGCAGATTGTCCTTCACGAAAATGTCGAGGCGTATGCGCTCCTGGCCGGCAATAAAGCCCTGACCGTCCGCCGTCGCCTTCAGGACGCGGACGGCGCTGCGCACCTCATGGCCGGCATCCTGGTTGAGCACGGCATCGATCGTGCCGTCCTGCAGCGCAGCGCGCGTATGTTCGGTGAGTTCATGCGCCACGACCGTCAGGCCACGCCCCTGCCCGGTCGCCTTCAGCGCCCGGATCAGGCCGCGATTACCGGCGCCGAGACTGTAGACCCCGATGATGTCGTTGCTGCCGGCAAGCGCCTCAGAAACCAGCCCGCTGGTGATCTCCGGATCGTCGCGGCCCTCGAGCACCGGCAGCAGCCGCAATTGCGGAAATTCCGCAGCCATGAGGGCGGCAAAACCTTCGAGACGCTCACGATGGTCGCGCACCAGCATGGAGCCGGCAAGGACGGTGATGTCGCCTTTGCGCCCGCCAAGGAAACGGCCAAGCAACCGCGCAGCCGTCCGGCCGGCGGCAATATTGTCGACGCCGGCATAGTGATGCCGCGCGGAACCGGTGAGATCGGAAACGAGGGTGACAACGGGGATGCGCGCATCCACAAGCCGGTCGACGGCGGTGCGAACCTCCGGCGCATCGGTCGCCACCAGCGCCGCACCGGCGACATCCTGTCCATGCAGCGCATCGAGCGCCGCCACCAGCGCCGGCGGATCGAAGGCAGGCACTTCAACGATGCGGATCTCGGTACGCTCGAGGGCGGAGCGTGTCATCGCCTGGCGCACCTCGGCGTAAAGCCCGTGCATGAAGGAATTATCGCCGGTTGGCAGGATGAAGACCAGTGGATAGACGCGACCCTTGGCAAGATTGGCTGCCGCCACGTCGCGCACATAACCGATGTCGCGGATGGCCGCTTCCACCTTCTCACGCGTGACGATACGCACGCCGGGACGCTGGTTCAGCACCCGGTCCACGGTCGCAAGACTAACGCCCGCGGCAGCAGCGATATCGTACACAGTGGGTCTCATCAGCTCCTCCTGACGAGATGCTTAACGCCATTTTTGATGTACGTAAATCAGAAATTTTTTCGCCCTGATATTTTCCTGTCGATCGCCACAACGAAAAAGGGCTCCTCGATGTGAGGAGCCCATTCATTGCAAGAAGGCAGGACGAGATCAATGGCCCCCGCCACCGCCACCACCTGCCGTCTTCGGCTTGCTCAGCATCAGCACGCCGAGGATCATCGCCAGAAACAGGACCGTCAGCATCAGGAAGATATCGCTGAAGGACATGATCATCGCCTGCTGCGTCGTCATGTTGACCATCTGCCTCAGCGCAGCCTGCTGGCCGTCCAGGCCCGAGGCGGTGAAGCTGGTGGCCATGTTGTTCAACTGGTCGACGGCAATCTGATTGCCCCATTGGACGTTGTCACGCAGATTGAAGTAATGCAGGTCCTGGCGGTTCGTCAGAAGCGTGTTGATGATGGCAAGGCCGACGGCGCCGCCGAGGTTACGCGTCAGGTTGAACAGGCCGGATGCACCTCGCATGCGGGCGGGCGGCATGGTCCCGAGCGCGATATTGTTGATCGGCACCATACAGAGCATCAGCCCGAAGCCGCGCAGAATCTGCGGGATCAGCAGCTCGTAGAAATCCCAATCCGTCGTCAGATGCATCATGATGTAAGTGCCGGCCGAGAAGCTGGTGAACCCGATGATCATCATGATGCGCAGATCGAGCTTGCTCGACAGGAAGCCGGCGAGCGGTGCCGTGAAGAACATCGTCAGGCCCGACACGAACATCGTCTCGCCGATCTGCAGCGAATCGTAGCCGCGGATGCGGGCGAGATAGAGTGGGTAGATGTAAGTCAGGCCGTAAAGACCGATGCCCATCACGAAGGAGAATACCGAGCCGAAGGAGAAGTTCTTGTTGGCGAAAGCCTTGAGATCCACCACCGGGAAATCCACCGAGAAAGCACGGTAGAAGAAGATGATTGCGCCGATGCCGGAAGCGATGGCGGCAATGGTGATGTAGCTGTCGTTGAACCAGTCGTTGGTATTGCCTTCTTCCAGCACATATTCCAGCGCGCCGAGGAAGACGCCCATGGAGAACAGGCCCCACCAGTCGAACTTCTTCATCAGCGACAGCTCGGGCTTGTCGAAGTCGATGTAGTTCCAGGTGACGATGGCAACGACGATGCCCGGCGGGATATTGACCAGGAACAGCCAGTGCCAGGAAAAGGCATTGGACAGATAGCCGCCGACCGTCGGGCCGATGGTCGGCGCCAGCGTGGCGATCAGGCCGATGATCGGCGAGACGATATTGCGCTTCGACGGCGGAAAGATCGTGAAGGCCGCCGCGAAGACCGACGGGATCATGCCGCCGCCGATGAAGCCCTGCAGCGCACGATAGATGATCATCTGGTCGATGTTGGTGGCGGTTGCCGCCAGCGCGCTGGCCGCGGTGAAACCGGCGGCTGAGATCGCAAAGAGATAGCGCGTCGAGATGATGCGCGCCAGCGTTCCCGACAATGGTATCATGATGACTTCGGCGATCAGATAGGCCGTCTGTACCCAGCCGATTTCATCCGAGCCGGCGCTGAGGCCGGCCTGGATTTCGCTGAGCGAAGCCGAGACGATCTGAATGTCGAGAATCGACATGAACATGCCGAGCACCATCGCGAGGAAGGCGATGAGCTTTTTCGGGTCGATGCGGTCGTCCGCCGGAGAAATGGCGGGCGCCGGCGCCCGCGGAGGGGCGCCTGCGGCAGTGCTGGCCGACGACATGATATGTCTCTCCCGAGCTTACTTCTTGTCCGGCGCCGTGCGGGTGTCGACATCGACGACCACACTCAGGCCGGCGCGCAGGCGACCGCTATCAAGCGCATCTTGCGGTAGGGCGATGCGAACCGGCACGCGCTGGATGATCTTGGTGAAGTTGCCCGTCGCGTTTTCCGGCGGCAGCAGCGAGAAGACCGAGCCGGAAGCCGGCGAAATCGACTCTACCGTGCCAACGATCGGATGATCGCTATAGGCGTCGACCTGGACGTTGACCTTCGAGCCGGGAACCAGATGCTGGATCTGCGTTTCCTTGAAGTTGGCGTCAATGTAGAGCTGGCGGGTCGGAACGATCGCCATCAGCTTCTGGCCGGGAGAAACGAGATCGCCTTCCTGGACGGAGCGGTTACCGACGACGCCGTCATAGGGCGCCTTCAGCACCGTGAAGGAGAGATCGCGGGCAGCCTTGTCGCGAGCGGCTTCGAGACCCTTTATCGTGCTCTCGGCCTGGGTGCGCTGCGCCTGCAGCAGGTTGATATTGGCCTGGGCCGACGCAATGGCGGCGTCGCCGCCGACGAGATTGGCCTTGGCCTGGTCGAGCGCGATATTCGCACTATCGAGCGAAGCCGTGGTGCCGACCGACTTCGCCTGAAGTTCGGCAGCACGGGTCTGGGTGATCTGCGCCCCCCGTACGGTTGCCTCGAGAGCGACCTTCTGGGCCTGTGACTGAGCAAGGGTCGCCTGACCGGCTGCAATCTGCGCATCGATCGTGTGCAGCGACAGCTGCTCGGTGACGACCGAGGCCTGCGCCTGCTCCAGCGCCAGCTTATAGTCGCCATCGTCGAGCGTGGCGAGCACGTCGCCCGTCTTGACCAGCTGGTTGGCAACGACATTCACCTTGGCCACATAGCCGGTGACCTTCGGCTGGATCGTCGCGATGTCGCCTTCGATATAGGCGTCGTCGGTGGAGACCATGAAGCGGCCCGTCGTCCACCAGTCATAGCCGTACCAGCCGCCGCCGACGAGCGCCAGAACGACGACGATCGGCATAACCAGGCTGCGCCGCTTCTTCTCGGCGGGCGGTGGGGCCACCTCGGCCGGAGATGCTGGCGCAGCCTGGGCGGGGGCTGGATTGCCGCGCGTTTCCGCGGCGGGAGCTTCGGCGGATACGCCGGCTTCCATTGCTTCCATTTCGGTATCGGCGGCATCGTTAACGATGCGCGCTACGTTGTTACCATGACTAGACGACATTGCCCTACCACCGGAAATCTGGGTAAAATAATCGAACTGAACGGTTCGGTTCAGTTGACATAGATCGTTTTCCACTCCATATCAAGTGGTATCGAACCGTTGAGTTCGATTTATTTGGCGAATCTGATTAAGGTTCTCAAAAGATGATCGAGTGAAGGAGACCATGAAGCACGAACCGCAAAATGTCGCCGTCTTGAACGCACCCGCATCCGGTGGACGATGGGCCGCCGGTGAGGATCCGGTCAAGCGCCAGCAAATTCTGGAGGGCGCCAAGCGTGTCTTCATGAAGATGGGGTTCGATGCCGCGAGCATGAACGACGTCACGCGCGAAGCGGGCGTTTCCAAGGGCACGCTCTATGTCTACTTCGCCAACAAGGAAGACCTGTTCTCCGCGATGATGGACAGCGAGCGGGCACATTTCGTCGCGAATATCCGCACCGTGTTGGCAGATGATGCCGATATGGCGACCAGTCTTTACGACTGCGGCATGGTTTTCGTGACCCATATCACCTCCGACAAGACCATGAACGCCATGCGTACCATCATCGGTGTGCGCGAACGCATGCCTTCCCTCTGTCAGGGCTTTTTCAGGGGGCCGGAAAACCTGCGCACCGTGTTGCGCGACTTTCTCCAGCGCCAGGCCGCGCTGGGTCGCGTCGAGATCGAGGATTTCGACATGGCCGCACGGCAATTTCTTGAGATGGCCGGTGGCGGTTATTTCAAGCTCAGGCTGTTCGGCGACCTGGAAACCCCTCCGTCGAAAGAAGAGATCGACTATGTCGTGCGCGGCGCCCTGCGCGTCTTTATGAAGGCCTATGGCACCGAACAGAAGTGTCCGGGCTGATCACCGGTCGCTGGAGACATCCACGTCAATCCCGCAATTGCGATCAAATCTCCCGCTCGGCCGTTGTCTAGAAATGGGCCGGCAACCAGGGAGTCGAACATGAGTGCGATCGCAAGAGCGATATGGTTTATCGAAAGCCATTTTTCCTCCGATATCTCGCTCGACGAGATTGCCGATACGGCCGGCCTGTCGCGTCACCATCTGTCGCGCGTCTTCGGGCTGACCACCGGTCATTCGATCAGCGGCTATATCAGGGGCCGGCGCCTTAGCGGGGCGGCTCTTGCGCTGATCGACAGCTCATCGACCATTCTCCAGGTTGCCCTCGATGCGGGCTACGGCTCGCATGAGGCTTTCACCCGTGCCTTCCGTGAGCAGTTCGGCATGACCCCGGATGGCTTGCGCAAACAGGGGCACGCCAGAAACCTTGCCTTACTGGAGCCAATCAGAATGGATGACAACCGCCTCCCCAAGCTCGACGCGCCGCGTTTCGAGACCCGCCCCGCAATGCTGCTTGCCGGCCTTGCGGAAACCTATGCCCATGAGGCCACGCAAGGGATCCCCTCGCTCTGGCAGCGGTTCAACCAGCATTTCGGCCATATCCCCGGCCAGGTCGGCAATGTCGCCTATGGCGTCTGTACCCAGGCCGAAGGCGAGACCGAAAGCTTCCGCTATATGTCCGCCGCCGAGATCAGCGCGGCCGACGACCTGCCGGAAGGTTTCACGACCCTGAAGCTGCCGCAGCGGCGCTACGCAGTCTTCACGCATCGCGGTCACATCTCGGGCATAGCCGCTACCGTACACCAGATCTTCGGTGACTGGCTGCCGCAATCCGGTCACCAGCACGCCAACCTGCCCGACATGATGGAGCGCTACGATGATCGTTTCGACCCTCAGACCGGCATGGGCGTGACGGAGATCTGGATACCCCTGAAGGCATAGAGGCAGCTGCGGCACTTCAGAAAATGGCGCCGCCGCTTGCACCTGTGAATTCGCTCCTTACATTACCGACGATTATTGA
>DASVPC010000315.1:0-21438 GCA_036383055.1 Rhizobium sp.
CGGTATCGATCACCTTGTCGCAGCCGATCTTGATGGTGCGGCTGTCGATCTTGCCCTGGGGCTTCTTCTTCAGAAAGTCCACGAAATAGGCCCTGCGCTCTTCCTGGGTCAGGCGCGGCTTGTTGGAGACCGTCGGCAGGAGAACCGCGTCGGGGGCGTAGTTCTCGACAACCTTGTCAGGGTTAAGCGTTGCGAGTGACGTGTTCCAGCGGTCGAAGAGGCCTTCCACCTGCTTTTCGGTGATTGGCGTGCATTCGGCGGCCATTGCCTGGCCAGCCAGGACAGTAGCGACGGCGGCGACCATGACAAACTTATACATAAGGGGGTATCTCCAATTTTGACTGTTTTCTCCGGCCTCATCGCCGGTAGCCTGAAGATAAGTCTGCTCAAATGCTGAAACGATCTGCCGGTCGGCGGTGAAATGATATGCCGGTTGGCGTATGTTCATCGGCTTACGGAATGTCTATCTAAGACGAAGCCGGGGCATCTGGTCCCGGTTCATGCCAGAGACCAGAGTCAGTGGAAAATCTAGAATCTCCCGTGAGAGAACTGCGCCGGCTCTACAGAGAGTCCGAGGCAAAGGCCGCGCGCCTGAGGCTGATCGTCGAGGCGCGTATCATCCTCGACACAATGGACTTCGAGATCGCCGCCCGGCAGGTGCTTGTCCTTGTCTGTTCCTTTTCCGGCGCGTCCGCCGCGCGGATCGAGTTTCCTGACGATCAGACTGCCGAGGCCATTCGTTATGAACGCGGTGCCTCGCAGCCATCCCTCGGGGTTGTCTTTACCGTTAACCTCAAGGGAAACGATCCCAGGATTTCGCTGTCGCTTGCACCGGAGATAGAGGCCCTGACCACCGACGACGACCAGCAAACGCTGAAAATCGTTGCCGACCAGCTTCTGGCGGCTCTCAACGACAAGAGGCGCCAGCAGGAGCGCGAAGCTTTCACCGAGGCGCTGCGGAGCCGCGAGGCCATGCTTGCTCATCTGGTCGGCGAGATGATCAGCGCCCAGGAAAAAGAACGCGCCCGCGTTGCGTATGATCTGCACGACGGCGTAGCCCAGAGCCTCGTGAGCTTGCTTTTTCATCTGCAGGCAGCGACGGTCGGTCAGGATATGGACGCGCAAACAGCGCAGAATCTGACCGATTGTATCGATCTCGCCCGCCGCTGCGTCGGCGATATCAGGCATGCCATCGCCGATCTCAGGCCGGCCGAGCTTGACGATCTCGGTCTTGCCGCAGCGATCCGGGCGAAGCTGGATTCGATGCGGATAGACCATGTCTCCTTCTCGGATCAGCTTGGCGAGACACGGCTTCCGCGTGCTGTCGAGATCGTCCTCTATCGCGTTGCCCAGGAGGCGCTCGCCAATGCCGAAAAGCATGCCGCTTGCAAGCAAGTCCGCATTGAACTTGCCGAAAATGCGGACGGGATCGTCATGCTGACGGTATCCGACGATGGTCGCGGCTTCGCGGCTGGCGATCACAGGCCGGAGAGGGGACATGGGGTCGGCCTGCCGGCGATGCGCGAGCGCCTGGCGCTGGTCGGCGGAACGCTGTCGATCGAGAGCGCGCCGGGCGCTGGAACCCGCCTGTTGGCGGAAGTGCCGACTGATTTGAACCGGGAAACATCTCCATGAAGACTGCATCGATCGTCATTGCCGACGACCATGATCTCGCACGCTCGGGGATTGCCGCTGTCCTTGCGACATCGGAGAACCTGGACATCGTCGGTCAGGCAAAGAATGGGCTGGAGGCGGTCGAGTTATGCGACCGCTTGCGCCCCGACCTCATCCTCCTCGATATCCGCATGACGCCGCTTGACGGTCTCGGGGCTGCCGCGGAAATCCGGAAAATCGCTCCGGACACCAAGATCGTCATGCTCACCATGCATGAGAGCATCGATTACCTCAGTGCGGCGATCAAAGTTGGAGCGAGTGGGTATCTCCTCAAGGATGTCAGCCGCGACGGCCTGCTGCGCACCATCGATATCGTGCTGGATGGACAGGCGTTTTTCGACGCGGATCTGATGCGCAAGATGCTGGCGAGGATAGATCGTGAAGCGCCAGCGGAAACCGTCATTGAGAGACTGACGAACCGGGAGCGCGAAATTCTCTGTAGTCTGACAACGGGTGAAACCAACAAGGGCATCGCACGAGCACTGTCGATTTCTCCGGGAACGGTGAAAGTGCATGTCGAGCGCATCCTGAGTAAGCTCGGGGTCAATGATCGCACCCAGGCGGCGGTTCTGGCGATCCAGGCAGGTCTCCTGCGAAAGGACGAGCTTTGACGACCGGCGACATGACCGACAAGGTCGGCCTCTCCCTTCGCTTCCTCGATCAGCCGCTTGCCCGCAAGGGAGTGATCGTGATCGCCCTTCCGTTGATCTGTCTGCTCATCGCTCTCGGATCGGTGTTTCTGGCGGATCGGGAAAGCCGCCGCGCCGAGGATTATGTGCGCGTGACCTTCGCCATCCAGTCCGACATTCTGGAGCTGCATGCGCTTCTGGCCGAGGGCGCGTCAGGCGTTCGCGGCTATCTGTTGACGGGGGACAAAGCGTTCCTTGCGCCCTTCGAAAAGGCCAATGCCGAACTTCCAAGTGTTTTTGCCGCCATGCGGCCGCTAATAACCGACGCCGAGCAGCGTGCGCGCCTCGACAGCATCGAGCCGCTGGTCTTCCAGAAACTCGCAGGCCTCAACGACCTGTTGGAAAAGGGCCGTGGGAATAGTCAGTCTGTCGATGACGAGATGCGTCAAACACTGGTGGACAACAAGGTGGTGCTCGATGAGCTCCGCTCCCGGATTCAGCAGATGCGCGAGCGCGAGGATACGCTGCTTCAGGAGCGCACGAGACGGGCCGACGCCATCCGCGACAGAGCCCAGTGGATCACCATCATCGGCGCGATCGTCGGCCTGGTCGGCTGCGTGGTGGCGATCATTCTGATGTCGAACGGCATCGTCCGGCGGGTTGCCTCGCTGCAAAAGACAGCCCGTCTTCTGGCGATGGGTCAGCCGGTGACATCGGGAGAACATGCGCGCGACGAACTCGGTGCGCTCTCGCGGGCGCTTCAGGAGGCAAGCCTTCTCCTCAAACAACGCGAAAGCGCGCTTCGCGAAAGCGAGGAGCGTTTCCGCCTCCTTGTTGACGGCGTTCATGATTATGGAATTTTCGGGCTCGACCAGCAGGGGCGGGTGGTGAGCTGGAATGCGGGCGCCGAGCGGATCAAGGGATATACGGCCGACGAGATCATCGGCGACCATTTCTCGCGATTCTATCCATCCGAGCTTCGCGATACGCTGCCTGCCCAGGAGCTTGAGCGGGCGGAGGCTGACGGTCGGGTCGAAGACGAGGGATGGCGGGTACGCAAGGACGGCTCGCGCTTTTGGGCCAACGTGGTGGTCACCGCCCTTCGCGACGAGAACGGGAATCCCAGGGGCTTTTCGAAGATCACCCGCGATATCACCGATCGCAAACGCAACGAAGAGGAACTGCTGGCCGCCCGATACAAGGCCGAGCAGGCGAGCGAGGCTAGAAGCGCCTTTCACTCGCGCTTGAGCCACGAGTTCAGGACGCCTCTCAACTCCATTCTCGGCTTTGCCCAGATTCTGGAAATGGATCTGAACGAACCTGAAGCGCAGGCAAGCCTGGCCCAGGTTCTCAGGGCCGGCCGACATCTCCTCAGCCTGCTTGACGATTTGCTCGATCTGGCCCGCATCGATGCCGGGCGGATGGAGCTCTATATCGAAACGCTGGATGCCGGAGAGATCGTCGGTGAGGCCGTCGACCTTGCCCGCCCGCTTGCCGCGCCTCGCAAGGTCGATATTGTCGTCGAGATCGATCATGCAGCCGGAGCCGCCGTCACCGTCGATCGCCGACGTTTCCTGCAGGTGCTTCTGAACCTTCTGTCCAATGCGATAAAATTCAATCGTGAAGGCGGAACGCTTCGTGTCTCTACCCGGCTTGTGGAGGGCGATATGCTTGCCGTCGACATCAGCGATACCGGTTTCGGTATTGCGCCCAACAAGAAGGAGCGCCTATTTCAGCCCTTCGAGCGCCTTGGGGCTGACGGCAGCGACACGTCGGGGACCGGGTTGGGGCTCGCGCTGTCGCAGCATTTGATGCAGGTGATGGGCGGGAGGCTGGAGCTTGGCTCTACCGACACTGAGGGCACGACGTTCACGGTCTTTGCACCGGCCGCGCCGTCGTTGTCCGTCGCGCCGCGTCCCGCCACCGAGAAAGTGGCTGCCCTTGCGGGCAAGCGTGAACTGGATGTTGTCCTTTGCATCGAGGACAATCCCGCCAGTCTGAGCCTGATCGAAAATGTGCTGTCGCGGTATTGTAGCGCCAAAGTCATTCCCGCCATGCTGGGTGATCTCGGATTGACGCTGGCGCGCGAGCATCGGCCGAATCTCATCCTGCTCGACATCAATCTGCCGGATATCAGTGGCCTGGAAGTATTGAAAAGCCTAAGGGCTGAAGGTGATACGCGCGCCATACCGGTGATCATCGTCAGTGCCGATGCGACGGAAGCGACGCGGCAGCGCGCGCTGCAGGAGGGGGCGACGCGCTTTCTTGCGAAGCCGCTCGATATAAGACAGTTCCTTCAGACGCTCGACGAGGTTATGGCGCAATGAACCCGCAAATCGATATCGCCGCCGAGGCGAGCGTACTGGTCATCGACGACGAGGCCGCCAATGTCGCTCTTCTGGAGCGCCTGCTGCGCCGTGAAGGCTTCAAGAAGGTGACGACGACGACTGATCCGAGGGACGCCGTCCGGCTTTTCAACGAGGTAAGCCCGGATATCGTCCTGCTCGATCTGATGATGCCCCATATCGACGGCTTTGCGCTTCTCGACGCTTTTTCCCGGCTGACGGGACCGACATCCTTTATTCCCATCGTCGTGCTAACGGCCGATATTTCAATCGAAACCCGGCGTAGGGCTCTGTCGCTCGGCGCCAAGGACTTCCTGGTGAAACCAATCGACGCGGTGGAAACTCTTTTGAGAATATTCAATCTGCTCGAAACGCGCTTCCTGTTTCGGGCGCTGACCGAGCTGACGGGGCAATCTCCCTTCGTCCGGCGCGGTGGCGATCCGGCGAGCTGCTGACGGCTGAAAGCCTATAAACGACAAAGGCGCCGATGGTGTCGGCGCCTCATGTTTAGACGGTAAGGTTAGCGGTCTTTAATCGCAGACGCGCATCCGCTCGTAATGCCAGCCGTCGTCATATTCGTTTTGAACCGGACGGCTCTCCGTCCAGCATCTCGGCGGGGGTGGAGGAGGAGCGGCATAACCATAGCCGCCGCCACCGCCATTGACGATCGCACCACCGATCAAGCCGCCGATAAGCCCGGCTGCTACGCCGCCAGCAATGGCACCGCCATTGTGGTGATGATGACGCCGCGGAGGGCCATCGTTCCAATCGCGGTAACGACCATATTCCTGCGCCTGGGCAAAGCCGGCGGGAGCCAACACGCTGCCGGCGACCGTAGCTGCGAGCAGAACTGTGAGAATTGTCTTCTTCATCATGATCACCTCCGACGCCATGCGTCTTGAAATGCAAGTCTTCGACTCAACCAATTAACTGACCCCAGAATGACTCTGCGCATGTGAACATGGCGTGAATACGCCGTTCACCTAAATTCGTCGGGAAGGCTCTTTGTTCCAGAGAGCTGAAATCAGCTTGGAAATGCCGCGTTGAGTTCGGCGACTGCTTCGAGGGAAAGGGGGGATGTCTTGCGGTCTCCCAGCAGGAAGAAGAGTTTGGATGTCTCTTCCAACTCCTCGTAAGCGTAGATCGCTTCCTCCAATGTCTTGCCCGAAACGATCGGTCCGTGATTGGCGAGCAGCATGGCGCGATGATCACGGGCGGCAAGACGCACGGCGTCCGCCAAGGCCCTGTCGCCCGGGCGGAAATATTTCAAGAGAGGGAGCTTGCCGACGCGCATGACATGATAGGCGGTGAGCGGCGGCAGCACATTGTCGGTATTGTCATGGCACAGGCAGGAGACGGCGACCGAATAGGTCGAATGAAGATGCACCACGGCGCGGGCGGCTGGCCGCTCTTCATAGACCGCAAGATGGAAGAACGCTTCCTTCGAGGGCGGATCGCCCGCTAGAAGCTCGCCTGTGGAAGAGACCTTCGATATACGGGCGGGGTCCAGAAATCCGAGGCTTGAATTGGTGGGCGTCACCAGGATCGAACCGTCTTCGAGACGGACGGAGAGATTGCCGGCGCTACCATGGGCAAGCTGGCGATTGTAGAGCAGCGCTCCCATACGGGCGATCTTGTCGCGTAGTTCCGTTTCTTCGGTCATGGTGTCCCCGCCTCGATTGCCTAACGCATCATGGAAAGTGCGGCGGCGAAGAAGTCGTCACCGCCGAAGTTTCCGGATTTCAGGGCGAGCAGCATGCTCCCTTGGGTATTTCCGACCGTTTGGAGAACGGGCACGCCAGCTGCAATTTCCGGGCCGATCAGGAAGGCGGGAATGCCGAGCCTGTCAACGGCAGCACCGGATGTTTCGCCACCGGCCACGACCAGACGGCGCACGCCGCGCGACACCAGTTCTGCGGCAATCGCCGATGTGGCATGTTCGATGGCATGGCCGGAGGCTTCCCGGCCATAGCGCGCCTGCACGCGGCCGACCGCTTGCGGATCGGCGCTCGCGGCGATCGCTACCGGCCCGGCGGATATCCGGTCGCCCGCCCAGGAGATCGCGGCTGAGAGTTCGTCGGGTCCCGAAAGCAGTTTTTCAGGGTCGAGCCGCAGAACGGGCATCGAGCGCTCTGCCTCCGCAAGCTGGCGCAGGGTTGCCGTCGAGCAGCTTCCGGCGACAATGGCGGCGAAACCGCCGACAGGCCCAATCGTATCCTGGGCCGCTTGCGCGGGTTGGGCGATCCTGCCGGAGCGTACAAGCGCTCGAGCAAGGCCAAGGCCGAGGCCGGAAGCACCTGTCGACAGTGGTGTCTCCAGTGCGATGGCGCCGAGAGTTTCCAGATCGCTTTCAAAAACGGCATCAGCGATGGCGGCCGTCACTCCGGTTTTGCGAAGAGCCGTAAGCCTTGCGCTAACGGCGTCTGGGCCGCCGGCGACGGTCGTGAGGTCCACGAGTCCAACAGGATTGGTGGATTGCCGAGCAAGAACCCGTACGAGGTTGGCGTCGTGCATCGGATTGAGCGGATGGTCCTTCAACGGGCTTTCGTTGAGCGGCACCCCGTTGACGAAGAGATGACCGGCATAGACGGTACGGCCGGTTTCCGGGAAGGCGGGGGTGACGATGACAGGGCCATCGCCGGCCTCCTTGCGCAGCGCATCGGTCACCGGGCCGATATTGCCGGCGTCGGTGGAATCGAAGGTCGAGCAGATCTTGTAGAGGACATGGATGGCGCCGCGCGCGCGCAGCCAGGCCTCGGCCTTGCTTGCGGCAGAAACGGCATCCTGTGCTGCGACCGAGCGGATCTTCAGCGACACCACCACCGCGTCTACATCCGGCAGCATCAGGTAGGGATCGGGGATGCCGATCGTCTGCACCGTGCGCAGGCCGTTCTTCGTGAACGTGTTGGCGAGGTCCGATGCGCCGGTGTAATCGTCGGCAATTGCTCCGAGCAAGAGTGTCATCCATTTATCCTTTTGAACGGTGCGAACCAGCCGAGACCGTCGAGCGTGTGGTTTCGCGGAATATATTCGCAGCCGATGAAGCCCTCATAGCCGAGCCGGTCGATCTCGGCGAAGAGAAAGGCGTCGTTGAGCTCCTCGCTGTAGGGCTCCTGCCGGGACGGCACGCTCGCGGTCTGGATATGGCCGATGACTGGCATCATCTCGCGCAAGGCGATCGTGACATCGCCATGCATGATCTGCCGATGATAGATGTCGAACTGGAGCTTGAGATTGGGGTGACCCAACTCCTCGATCAGCGCTCGCGCGCGGTTGAAGTCATTGAGAAAGTAGCCCGGCATGTTGCGTCCGTTGATCGGCTCGAGCACGAGGTCCAGCCCTTTCTCGGCAAGCCGTCCGGCGCAATACTCGACGGAACGGCGATAGGCGCGAATAGCTTCCGCGTCCTCGGGCTTGGCCAGTCCAGCCATCAGATGCAGGCGCTTGACGCCGGTTGCTTCGGCATAGTCGAGCGCCTTCTCCACATTCGATTTCATCTCCTCGAAGCGATCGGGAAGGGCCGCAAGTCCGCGCTCGCCGCCGTTCCAGTCGCCGGGCGGCATGTTGAACAGCGCCTGGGTCAATCCGTTGCGCTCAAGCCGTTCCGCGATTGCTTCCGGCGCAAATTCATAGGGAAAGAGATATTCGACGGCTGTGAAGCCGGCTTCCGCGGCCGCGTCGAAACGGTCGAGAAACTGCCACTCGTTGAACATCATCGTCAGGTTGGCCGCAAAGACGGGCATGCTGATTGTCTCCGTTTATCGCTTGCGCGTTTCATTGCTCATGTGTTCGGCAGAACCGTGCCCGAAAGCTGCGCATAGAGCCGGGCAAGCGAGGCGTCGTCGTCACGTCCCATGCCGGCACCCGATGCGGCAAGATACATCTGCAGGGCGGCGGCGGCGAGCGGGGTCGGGTAGCGCTCCGTGCGGGCCATGTCCTGCACGATACCGAGATCCTTGACGAAAATCTCGATGGCGCTGCGCGGCGAATAGTCTCCCTCAAGAACGTGCGGCACCCGGTTTTCGAACATCCAGGAATTCCCCGCCGAGGCGGTTATCACCTCGTAGACCTTGTTGAGATCGAGGCCTTGCTTGGCGGCGAAGGTGATCGCCTCGCAGGCGGCTGCAATATGCACGCCGGCCAGAAGCTGATTGATCATCTTGAATGCCGCGCCTATGCCTGCGGCGTCACCCAGCTCGTAGACCTTGCCGGCCATGGCGTCGAGCGCCGGGCGGGCGGCATCGAAGGCCGGCTTCGTGCCTGACGCCATGATGGTCAGCTCGCCGCTGGCAGCCTTGACCGCACCGCCGGAAATCGGCGCATCGAGATAATGCAGGCCAAGCGCCGTGCAACGCTCCGCTAGATCGCGGGCGACCGCGGGATCCATGGTTGCCGACGAGATGAAGACTGCCCCGGGTTTCATCGTGCTTGCGACTTCGCCGCCGCCGAAGAGGACGTCTTTGGTCTGTGCGCCGTTGACGACGACGGAAACCACGATATCGGCGCCCTGGGCTGCTACTGCCGGACTCGCGGCACCGCGCCCGCCCTCGCTGACGAAACGATCGATCGCGGCGGCCGATATGTCGTAGCCGACGACGTCGAGGCCGGCGCGCTTCATGGAACGCGCCATGCCGAGGCCCATGGATCCGAGGCCGATCACGGCGGCGACAAGCTGATGTTGCGAGTTTTCAGCTGGGGATGACATGTCGATATCCTTGCAATGTCTTGAGGGTGTTAGGTCCCCCGGCAGTTGGCGCCGGAGGACCTTTTATTCTAGCGGTTGACGCTTTTTGCCGGAACGGTCAGCACGGCGATGGATCCGATGACGAGCGCTGCCGCCAGGAGATACATGCCTGCCGAGGTGCTGCCGGTGAAGTCCTTGAGATAGCCAACCAGAAACGGTCCGAGGAAGCCAGCGAGATTGCCGACCGAGTTGATCCAGGCAATGCCCGCCGCAGCCCCGGTGCCGGCGAGAAAGGCCGTCGGCAGCGACCAGAACAAGGGTGCGCAGCTGATGGCGCCTGCCGCGGCAAGCGAAAGCGCGATGATCGAAAATGTCGTGCTGGTGCTGACAGTGGCGGCGACGAAGCCGACTGCGGCGATCAATGCGGGGACGATCAGGTGCCAGCGACGCTCACGATGCCGGTCGGCGGAGCGGCCGAGCGCGATCATGACGACGAAGGTGCAGATATAGGGGATGGCCGAGACCAGGCCGATATTGAAGTTTCCGACAACGCCGCTCGCCTTGACGATGGTCGGCATCCAGAAGTTCAGGCCGTATTGCCCGAGGACGAAGCAGAAATAGATCAGGCACATCAGCCAGACGCGACCGTCGCGCAGGGTGCTTGCGACGTCATGCGGGCTTGACGATTTGGCGCGGTCTTCGGCTTCGATGTTGGCGGTCAGGACAGCCTTTTCCTCCGCCGACAGCCATTTGGCATCGCTGATCTTGTCGTCGAGGTAGAGAAAGACCGCCACGCCGAGGAGCATCGCCGGGATCGCCTCGATCATGAACATCCATTGCCAGCCGGAAAGGCCGTGCGTTCCATGGAAGCTATCCATAAGGAAGCCGGACAGCGGATTGCCGAAGATGGCGGATACGGGGATAGCCGACATGAAGGTCGTGATGATCTTGGCGCGATGACGAGCCGGATACCAGGAGGTGAGATAGAAAATCAGGCCCGGGAAGAAGCCGGCTTCGGCAATGCCAAGCAGGAAACGCAGGACGTAGAAGACGGTTTCCGAGGTGGTGAACATGAAGGCGGCAGAAACGATGCCCCAGGTCACCATGATGCGGGCGATCCATACCCGTGCACCGACCTTGTTCATGATAATGTTGCTCGGGACTTCAAACAGGAAATAGCCGATGAAGAAGATGCCGGCGCCGATCCCGTAAGCGGCTTCCGACAGGCCGAGTTCGCTCGACATCTGCAGCTTGGCAAAGCCGACATTCACGCGGTCGAGATAAGCGACGATGTAGCAAAGCACCAGAAAGGGCACGATTCTCCAAAAGACCTTGCGGTATGCGCGGTCTTCGACCGGGTTGGCGGCACGCTCGCCCTGGGCTGCGGCCTGCGCTTGAAATGTCATGATGTCCTCCTCCGAATGGAAAAGCCGGGGTCCCTCCAGAACCTTCTTCCGGCCGCGCGCCATAAAATTGGCAGCGCTGCCATTTCTCGATATCGCATTTTGGCAGCGCTGCCAATAGAAATTTGGCGGCGCTGCCAAAAATCCTGTGTTAAAGGAAAGGACGTGGGAAATAGCCACGAGAAACACGGGCTAGCGCGCCGCTGCGACGCGGAGCCGCAAATGGATATTCCGGGAAACATGAACATCAAGCTTCAGCCCACGGTCACGCTTGCAGAGGTTGCCGAAGCGGCCGGGGTGGGCGAAAGCACGGTCTCGCGCGTGCTTCGCAATCATGGTTCGTTTTCCCAGAAAACGCATGATCGTGTCATGGCGGCGGTCGAGCGCCTCGGCTATGTGCCGAACCGTATTGCCGGAGCGCTGGCCTCGGCGGGTTCGCGCCTCGTCGCCTTCGTCATCCCGTCGCTTTCCAATATCGTATTCCCGGATGTGCTGCGCGGCGCGGGTGGAGTGCTGGAGGCAAGCCATTACCAGTCGGTCTTCGCGGTAACGGATTACGATCCGGGCAGGGAAGAGGCGATGGTCGCGGCCATGCTCGCCTGGCGGCCGTCGGCCGTCATGCTGGCCGGCCTGGAACACAGCGAGGGGACGGCTAAAATGCTGCGCGCGAGCGGTTGCCGCGTCGTGGAACTGCTCGACCTCGACGGTACGGCGCTCGACCTCGCGGTCGGTTTCTCAAACGCCGCGGCGGCGCGCGCAAGCGCGGAATTCATGCTCCGGCGTGGCTATCGCCGCATCGGCTATGTCGGCCATGATCTGGTGCGCGACACGCGTGCTGGTAAACGTTTCGCAGCGTTTTGTGCTGCGCTGGAAGCAGAAGGCAAGCCGCTGGCGGGTCGCGAAATTCATGCGGGCGCGTCCTCGGTGGAAGCCGGCCGGCTCGGGCTCGAAAGGCTGCTCGCGCGCGTCCCGGATCTCGACGCTATCTATTTCTCCAACGACGACATGGCCTTGGGTGGCTATTTTCTTTGCATGGCACGCGGCATCTCCATTCCGTCGCAACTGGCCATTTTCGGCTATAACGGACTGGATATGGCCAGGGTGACGCCGCAGCCATTGTCGACCATCCGCACCCCGCGCGTGGCGGTGGGGCAGGTTGCCGCCCAGCTTGTGCTTGACGACGCGCCGTCGCAAACCATCGATCTCGGCTTTGAGCTGATCGAAGGCGAGACCGCCTGACGGCATGCGGATGTAGTTCGGGCCGTCTCAAACCACCTCTGACTATCGATTGAAATCGGGGCGCTCCATGCGTGCCTCCTGCTGGTGTCTATCAAAGGGCACGAGTGCAGTTGCAATCGCGCGTGCAGATTCTGCTCCTCCCGACACTTGACAATTCTCAAATTGCGTCGCTGAATACGTAAATCCAGTAAACTGGACATATGTCCATAATATTGGACATTAGAAACAACCATCCGACAGGGGAACGTCATGACCGTCTCACTCCGCGCCAGCCTGCTTTCGCTGGCCACAGCCTTCCTTATTTCCGCAATGCCCGCTGCCGCCCAGCAGGCCAAAAGCAAGCTCGACGAGGTGCTCGCCCGCGGCCATCTCGTCATGGGCACCGGCAGTACCAATGCGCCGTGGCACTTCAAGAGCGCCGATGACAAGCTTCAGGGGTTTGACATCGACATGGGCCGCATCGTCGCCAAGGCGCTGTTCGGCGATCCCGACAAGATCGAGTTCGTCAACCAGTCTTCCGACGCGCGTATCCCGAACATCACCACCGACAAGGTCGACTTGACCTGCCAGTTCATGACCGTGACCGGCGAACGCGCTCAGCAGATCGCCTTCACCATCCCCTATTATCGTGAGGGCGTCGGGCTGATGCTGAAGGCCGATGGCAAATATGCGGATTATGCCGCGCTCAAGGCCGCCGGTTCGTCCGTCACGATCTCGGTGCTCCAGAACGTCTACGCAGAGGCGATGGTGCATGCCGCCCTGCCGGCCGCGACCGTCGACCAGTATGAATCGGTGGACCTCATCTATCAGGCACTGGAATCCGGTCGCGCTGACGCGGTTGCAACCGACCAGTCCTCGCTTGCCTGGTACATGACGCAGAACCCGGGCCGCTACAAGGACGCCGGCTACGGCTGGAACCCGCAGACCTATGCCTGCGGCGTCAAGCGCGGTGACCAGGACTGGCTGAACTTCGTCAACACCGCCCTGCATGAGGCAATGACCGGCGTCGAGTTCGACTTCTATGCCGCCTCCTACAAGAAGTGGTTCGGCAAGGATCTGACGCCGCCGCAGATCGGCTTCCCGGTCGAATATAAGTGATGTCGTCGAGGACGGAAGGTTGCCTTCCGTCCTTTCCTCACCCTTGATTGCAGGATTGCGCCATGGGTTATACGCTGAATTTCGCCGCCGTCTGGCGCAGCTTCGACCAGCTTCTCGAAGGTCTGCTGCTCAGTCTCGGTCTGGCTTTCATTTCCATCCTGATCGGCGCCCTGATCGGCCTGCTTGTCGCCTTCGCCCTGACGGCGAAAAGCGGTTGGGTCCGGCGGCCCGCAGCACTTTACGTGACGATCATCCGCAATCTGCCGATCCTCGTGCTGGTGCTCTTTGCCTATTTCGCCCTGCCGCAGATGGGCTTTCGCATCGGCAAGGTGCAAAGCTTCATTGCCGTGCTGTCGATCTATTCGGGCGCCTATCTGGCCGAGGTGTTTCGTGCCGGCCTGCTGTCCATTCCGAAGGGACTGTCTGAGGCCGGGCTCGCCATCGGGCTGACGCCGATGCAGATCCGCGTCTCGATCATCGCGCCGCTGATGTTCCGCAATGTGTTGCCCTCGCTTTCGTCGACGGTGATCTCGCTCTTCAAGGACACGTCTCTTGCGGCGGCGATTGCCGTGCCGGAGCTAACCTTCGAGGCGCGCAAGATCAATGTCGAGAGCTTTCGCGTCATCGAGACATGGCTCGTCACCTCCGGCCTCTACGTTTTCACCTGTGTCGTGCTGGCCGCGCTGATGCGCGTCGTCGAGCGCCGCCTTGCCGTTCCGAGGTGATGTCATGACCGATTTTACCGCCTTTCTCGATCAGCTCTGGATCGCACGTCTCGCCATTCTCAAGGGGCTTGGCTTAACCGTGTCCATCTCGCTGCTTGCGATCGTCGTCGGCTCGCTGCTTGGTGTTCTCGTCGGGCTTTGCCTCGTTTATGGCAATCCGGTGCTGCGCTTTTTCGT
Source organism: Rhizobium sp. (assembly GCA_036383055.1). GTDB lineage: Bacteria > Pseudomonadota > Alphaproteobacteria > Rhizobiales > Rhizobiaceae > Rhizobium. Next base: position 13,975 of record DASVPC010000315.1, read on the forward strand.
GCGGGCCTATACGGACTTCATCCGGGGAACGCCGGTCCTCGTTCTGGTTCTGGCCAGCTACTATGTTCTGTCGACCATCGGGATCGATCTCGGCCCATTCCAGGCCGGTATCTTCGCGCTCGCAGTCTTCTGTTCCTCGCATGTCGGCGAGATCGTGCGCGGCGGGTTGCAGGCGATCCCGAAGGGGCAGACCGAGGCGGCAAAGGCGATCGGACTCACCTTTCGCCAGACCTTTGCCTATGTGCTTTGGCCGCAAACGCTGCGCCAGTTCCTGCCGGCCTGGGTGAACACCGCGGCCGAGATGGTCAAGGCTTCGACACTGCTCTCCGTCATCGGCGTCGCCGAGCTGCTGTTGCGCATGCAAGAGATCATTTCGCGTAATTTCATGAGCCTCCAGTTCTATTTCTTCGCGGGGCTTTTGTACTTCGTCATCAATTACGGCATCGAGCGTCTCGGCAAATATGTCGAGCGCAAGACCGCCGTTCCGTCGTGAGGGCTCGATCATCATGAGCAAGATACTTCTCGAAATACAGGGGCTGCGTAAGCAATACGGCCCGCTCGAGGTGCTGAAGGGCGTCGACTGCACCATGCAGGAGGGCGAGGTCATCTCGATCATCGGCTCCTCCGGCTCGGGCAAGACGACGATGCTCCGCTGCATCAACATGCTCGAGGAATTCCAGGGCGGGCGGATCCTGCTCGAAGGCGAGCCGATCGGCTACGACGACGCCGGTGGTGCGCGTCGACGTAAGAGCGAGAAGGACATAGCCCGCCAGCGGGCGCTGACCGGAATGGCCTTCCAGCAGTTCAATCTATTCCCGCATATGACGGCTGCCCGCAACGTCATGCTCGGGCTTATCAAGGTCAAGAAGATGCACCGCGATGAGGCGCGTGCGGTCGCCGAGAAATGGCTCGACCGGGTGGGCCTCGCATCCCGGGCCGATCATTATCCGGGTCAGCTTTCCGGCGGTCAGCAGCAGCGCGTGGCCATCGCCCGCGCCATTGCCATGACCCCTCGGCTGATGCTGTTCGACGAGGTGACCTCGGCGCTCGACCCCGAGCTGGTCGGCGAGGTGCTGCAAGTCATCAAGGGACTTGCCGCCGATGGCATGAGCATGCTGCTCGTTACCCATGAGATGCGCTTTGCCTACGAAGTCTCGTCGCGGGTCATCTTCATGAACCAGGGCCTTATCGGCGAGGAGGGTGACCCGAAGGAGATGTTCGTCAAGCCGAAGACCGAACGGCTGGCCGAATTCCTGAAGACGTCCAGCTTTAATTGAATGACGGGCGGCCTTAGCACCGCCTGCTGACATGTAAAATCCAGAAGAAAAGAGAGATGTCATATGACTATCAAGCGTTACGGTGCCGGCGAAACCGGAGCCGGCGGGCAAGCCCTGCCTTTTGCCCGTGCGGTCGAAGCCAATGGCTGGCTGCATGTTTCCGGCCAGGTTGCGATGGAAAAAGGCGAGATCGTCGGTGGTGGCATTATCGCGGAAACCCGCAAGGCGATCGAAAACCTGATCGCCATCCTGCACGAAGCCGGCTACGGCATCGAGGATGTGGTCCGCGTCGGCGTGTGGCTGGATGATCCCCGCGACTTCTGGAGCTTCAACGGTGTCTATGCGGAGTATTTCGGGAAGAACCCGCCGGCGCGCGCTTGTGTTCAGTCCCGGATGATGGTCGATTGCAAGGTGGAAGTCGATTGCGTTGCCTATCGCGCCGATAGAGGTTGAGTTGTTGGGGCGCGACTGTAACGGTCGCGCCTATTCCCCGGAAATGGAGCATGTTTGATGGCTGAAGGCCCAGACGATATCGTATCGCGACGGACGCGCGGCCTTGATCGTGCCTTTGAAATTCTTGAGTTTCTGCGCACCAGGCGCCAGCCGATGCGGCCGAACGAAATAGCGGTCGAGATCGGCGCACCGCGCTCGTCGATCTATGAACTCGTCAATCTTCTCCTGCGCCACGGCATGCTGGATTACCAGGGCGGCGACGGCCGGGTGTTCCTTGGCCGCAAGCTCTATTTTCTCGGCACGGCCTATGCGGATCAGTTCGACCTGATGCGCGAGTCCGATACCCTGTTGACCCGGCTTGCCGAGGAGACGCGCGAAACGGCGCAGATGTGCATGCTGGAAGGCAACAAATACACCGTCGCGATGATGCGCGAGGGCATCCGTCCGTTCCGCATTTCTTCGAATGTCGGCGAGCTCGTTTCAATTCCGTGGACGGCATCCGGTCGCCTGCTGGTTTCCCATCTCAGCGACGCCGAGATACTCGATTTCATCCCGCCGGAGGACTTTGTCCTGCCGAGCGGCAAGCAGCTCGACCCCAGCCGTTTCATCGGCGAAGTTCGTCAGGCGTCGATCGACGGCTATTTCACCTTCAACAGCGAAGTGGAAAACTTCACCCATTGTTTCGCCGCGCCGATCAAGCAGGAAGACGGGCGATGCATCGCCACGCTTTGCCTGGTGGCACCGAAAGAGGATGGCTTGAGAAACCGGGAAAGCTATCTCGACAGCCTTCTTCGCGCCGTGGACGAGATTTCGGAGCGGCTGGGCTTCAATGTTTCCGACCGCGCCAACGTGAGACAAGGTCGCTCGTCCTGAGCAAAAGGCGCCGGACCCGGATGCGCCGACAACATTTCTTTGCAATTCGCCTGCTCTCGGCCACTTTTCGGCAAAAGGGGTGCCGCAATTTTGGTGTGAACTCTCACCTTAGACAAATGTCGAATGGAGAGAGCAATGAGCATGCAGCAAACCAAAGTGCCTGCTGCCGCAGGCGAACTGGCCCGAAAAGTTGGCGTCGGTCTCTTCGTCTGCGGAGTGACGGTTGCGGGACTTTATGCGGTTGCCCGCACGGAGGCGGAAGCGCCGCTGATGTCGTCGGTCGATGTCACGGGACGCGGCGCGATTGAAGTTGCCAATGCCAGGAACTTTGCGACGGCGAACGATCTTCAGTCGGCCATCGATGCCAGCCCGGCCGTGCTGCCGACGCCGACCTTCAGGCCGGCGACCGCGAACAAGTCGGCTGCTACGAAAACGACCACGCCGGTCAAGCGGGTTGTAGCCCACGCGAAGGTTACGAGCGTCAAAACCGTCACTTCTTCGGATGTCACGACGTTCGACCGTTGCATGCCGCAATGCGATACGCGCGACCCGATGATCGTCGGATATTCCGAGGCGGATCAGCCGCCGCAGGATCTACAGCAGCAGGCGCTTTATGTGCCCGAGCCGCCGGAGGATCGCTCACCCGTACATGGTGTCCGCTATATCCTGAGCCGCGCCGCGGCAGCCCCGGCCTTTGCCATCCGGAAAGGCCGCGATGCGATTGACGGCGTGCGCCAACTGGAGTGGTGAGGTCGCCTGTAAGGCGACTTCATAGTCGGGTTCGCTGAAAATATCCGGACGGAAGCGGTCAGGCTCGCTTTGGTCGCGCGATGTCATTGACGCCGTCGAGATCCGGCGCCTGGCCATAGCTCATATTCTTCATCTGCTGGAGGACACGCACCATTTCCTCATCCGGCAGGACCGGCGGTTCGCCGAGCGTCAGGGCCTGTACGTAGAGCCGCGAGAGCGTCTCGACCTCGATGGCGAGCGCCAGCGCTGATGGCAACGTCTTGCCCAGCGAGATCTGGCCATGCTGGCCGAGCAGGCAGGCCAGGCGATCCTGAAGTGCTTCCAGCGCATTGTCGGACAAAGCCTGCGTCCCGAATGTCGCGTATTTGGCGCAGCGGATCGTGGTGCCGCCGGCAACACCCGTCATGTAATGGAAACTCGGGATCGTCTTGTGATGGCAGGCGAGCGTCGTCGCATAGACGGAATGGCAATGCAGCACAACGTCGATGTCGTCGCGTGCGACCAGGATATCGCGATGAAAACGCCACTCGGACGACGGACGGCGACGGCCTTCATAGGTGCCGTCGAAATTCATCTGCACGAGATCGTCGGATTTCATCTCGTCATAGGGCAGTGAGGTCGGCGTGATCAGAAAGCCGTGGGGGGTGCGGATCGAGACATTTCCGGCGGTTCCCTGATTGATGCCGCTGGCATTCATCTTGCGGCAGGTTTCAACCATGGCCTCCCTTTGGCGGCGATCGTCATAGTCCATCATCTTGTCCTCCAGTTTGGGCCGCGCGCAGCCAATGCTCGCGGTATTCATCAAGGTTGGGGTGTAAAAAGGGTGTGGCCGCTTTCAGGGCCAAGGGGGCGGACGTTTGCCGTGCTTCGTGGGACGCCAGCAGGGCGGCGCCTGTCGCGGTCCCATATTGGTCGGCGTTGACGAACACGCGGCGGTCCGGATTGAGCGTGGCGATAAGGGCGCCATAGAGCGGATCGCGAGCGAATGAGCCGTCCAAAATCACCGTCGACGTCTGGACAAGCTGAAGGCATCTGTCCGTCAGAAGGGCGGCGTAGAGCAGGGCGAGCGCATGGCGCAGATCCCGTTGATCCGCGAGCGGACCTGTGAGGTGACCTTTTCGCGATGTCCCTGGAAACAGGCCGTCATCGCTGCCAAAGGAGGGGAGCGCCATCGTGCGCGTCTCGATCAGGCGCACGAGGTTTTCCTCAGTTGTGGGACGATTATCGCCTCCGGCCACCACGGCAAACTCTCGGCCGCCCATGGTCAGCATGCCGGGAAGGGGCTTGGCCTCGACATCGGCATTGCAGCAAAGGCCGGCACGTTCGATATCGAAGTCAGGGCCGGCGCGGTCGCTGATCGCGACGATCCAGGTGCCGGTGGAGACGACGGTCACATCGTTGAGACCGGCCGCCTGGTACTGATAGAAGTTCGCGGATGAGTCGTGGATCCCGCAGAGGATCGCCGTTGTCGGCTTCAATCCCGTCTGTCTGGAAATCTCAGGCTTGATGTTTGCTAGGGTCGACCAAGCCGGCCGTAACGGCGGGATCAGTCGTTGCCAATTCCTCGCTTCGATCAACCTAGCCGGTCTGGCGTCCGCTGAGCACCACAGATGCGATTGCGCCGCCAGGCTCGTCACTTCCGAGGCCGCAACGCCCGACAGCTGCCAGGCCCAATACTGCGGAGTCGCGAGAAAATGCCGTGCTCTCGTGAAGGCCTCCGGCCAACCGAGCTCCAGCCAGAGCATCTGCCGCGCCAGATGGGCGGCGCCCAGCATGACCGCGCTGCCTCGTTCGCGAAACGATCCCGCGATCTCATGATATTCCCGGTCGATCTCCGCCGGGACCGCCTGCTCATAGTCGACCATCGGCATGACAGGCCCTTCGTCATCGACCAGCACGCCGCCGGAGCCATGCGCTGCGCAGACGATGGCGGCGATGTCGTGGCGGCTTGCCAGTGTGGCGAGCCCGTCGAGCAGCCAGGCTTCGATGGCGGCAAGGTCATGATGGCGGTAGGGCGGACCGTCATGGACGGCATTGGGTGTCGATAATGTCTCGACCAGCCTGCCGGCCTCGTCTGTGACCGAGAGCTTGATGTTCGTCTTGCCGGTATCGAAAACAGCAATCGTCTTCATGGGCGGTCCGCAGGTCTTTTGCGTGGCCCGAAGAAGAAGGCGAGGTAGGGATAGGCGGTCTGCACTGCCATGACGAGAATAAGGATGAGCCCCCAGATAGCCGTTGTCAGATAGGGGCTGATGCCGAGCTGGTTGAAGCCCGAGGAGATGATTTGCAGGATAGCGAGCGCGATCATCAGCCCGGAGACTTTGCCGAAGCCCCCGAAGGGATCGACGCCGCCAAGCACGGCCGCAAGGATGGTCACGAGCAGGTAGGACTGCGAATAGTCGGCGCTTGCCGAGTTGAAGACGGCAAGCGAGACGGCCGCCGCGAGGAAGCACAGGATACTCGACATGGTATAGACGCCGACCAGAACGCGCCTTGTATCGATCGCCGAGAAACGGGCGGCTTCCATATTCGAGCCGATCATGGCGCAACTGATGCCGAACGGCGTCTTGCGAAGAATGATGCCGACAATCACGGCGACGACGACCAAGAGGATGAATGTCACCGGTATTCCCGCGATCGCCGAATTGCCGACGATCGAATAGGATTGCGGAAAGCCGGAAAGGGCCTCGCCGCGCGTCATATAGATGCTGATCCCATCGATCAGGGATTTTGTGCCGAGCGTGACGAGGATGGGATGCACGCCGGTATAGGCGATGATCGTGCCGGTCACGACGCCGATCACGAGCGCAAGAAGCAGACCGGCCAGAAGCGCCAGGAGGATGACGCCGAGGACTTGTGCCGAAGACGAGTCTGCTGTCGTCATGCTGCGCATGATCCAGGCCATCAGCAGCGCGCATTGGTTGGTCGTCGCGATGATCGCCAGGTTGAGGCCGCCGGTAATGAGCGGCACGACCATCGCCAGTGAAAGAAGCCCGAGGATCGGCAGTTGCACCGCGAAGGAATTCAATGTGCCCCAACTGGCAAAGCCTGGGATCGTCAGCGAGAAGGCAATCACCAGAGCCAGCAGCAAACCGAGCAGGCCGGGCTTGCCATCCTTTATCCTCGCGACGAGAGAGGACAAGTTGTCGGTTGCGGAATGCGTCGAGTCAGCCATGAGCCGCGTCTCCTATCGGATTGAGGCGGCGACGCTTGCGCGCGCTGATCACCGTGATCGAGGTGGAGATCAGGATCGTCAGGCCGATGACGATCTGGAAGAAATAGGAGGAGACGCCGAGAAGGTTCAGACCGTTCTGCAGGATGGCGAGCAGTACGATACCCAGCAGCACACCCGGCACCGTGCCGATGCCGCCGGTCAGGCTGGCACCGCCGAGCACGGCGGCCGACAGGACGGAAAGCTCGGTATTGTACATGGCATTGGGCACGCTTTCGCCGACGCGATGCGCCTGCAACAAGCCGCCGACCGCAGCCATGAAGCCGAGGAAGCCGTAGGCAATGAATTGCAGCTTGGCGATGTTGACGCCGATGCGGCGAGCGGCCTCCGGATTGCCTCCCATCGTATAGAGCTGCCGCCCCGTCTTCGTCCGGGTCATGAAGAACCAGGTAAACAGGGTTGCCGCCAGCATCACCACGATCGGCAGGGTGATGCGCGTCAGGTCGCCATTGGGCGCCTCGTGCTCCCAGAAGACGATGCGCTCGGTCCACCAGTCCGGCAGGGTGTAGATGGATTTGCCTTGCGAGAAATACATCAGCAGCGAGAACGACACACTCATCATGGCGATGGTTGCGATGATCGAGGTGATGCGGATAAAGTGGATCAGCAGCGCGTTGATGCAGCCGAGCAGGATGCCGACCGATAGGCCGAGGCTGATGCAGACGAATGGCGGCAATCCCGACTGTGTCGCCAGAAGCGCAGTCACATATTGGGCGACGGACGCGGTTGCCGCAAAGGAAATGTCGATGCCGCCGGAGACCAGCACGACGAAAAGCCCCATCGCCATGATCGACTGGACGCTATAGGTCTCCAGCAGGTCGACGACATTGGCCAGAGTGAGGAAACCCGGCGCCGTCGCGCTAAGCGCAATGATGGCGA
>DASVPC010000316.1:0-44878 GCA_036383055.1 Rhizobium sp.
GCCGAGGAAGATGGTGCCGAGCACGAGGAAGATCAGCGCCAGCGGCGGGATCAACACGATGATCACCTGCTGCGCCAGCCGCGACATCAGGTTGAACTTCATCGTCTTGTCGATAACGGCGATGGCATAGATGAATGCGACGCCAACCGTTGCGCCGAGAATATCGGCGTTTTCCCCGTAGATCGGCGTCAGGTAGACATGGGCAGCATAGGCGACACCGGCGCAGACAAGGAGCGCGACGAAGAGCGAGGTCACGCCCGAACCGAGCGAGCGTGCTTCCTTCGGCAGCGCCGGCATGGAATTCGGCCGGACGATCGACATGATCAGCACGTAGACCATGTAGAGACCGGTCAGCACCAGGCCGGGGATCAAGGCACCGGCATACATGTCGCCGACGGAGCGGCCGAGCTGATCCGCCAGCACGATCAGCACCAGCGACGGCGGAATGATTTGCGCCAAGGTGCCCGATGCGGCGATGACGCCGGACGCGACCCGCCGGTCATAGCCATAGCGCAGCATGATCGGCAGCGAGATCAGGCCCATGGCGATGACCGAAGCGGCCACGACACCGGTGGTGGCGGCCAGAAGCGCGCCGACGAAGATTACCGCATAGGCAAGGCCGCCGCGGATCGGGCCGAAAAGCTGGCCGACCGTGTCGAGCAAATCTTCGGCCATGCCAGAACGCTCGAGTACGATGCCCATGAAGGTGAAGAAGGGGATTGCCAGCAGCGTGTCGTTCGACATCACGCCCCAGAACCGGTCCGGCAGCGCGTTGAGCAGCGGCCAGGAGAGGTTGATCGAGCCACCGGAATAGGGCGCCAGCTCGACGCCGATCCAGAAGAACAGCAGGCCATTGGCGGCGAGCGCAAAGGCGACGGGATAGCCGATCAACAGGAAGATGATCAGCGAAGCGAACATGATCGGAGCCATGTTCACGGCAATGAATTCCAACATCAACGAACCTCCCCTGCATGCGTCTCGATGTCGAGGGGTGCATGGGTCGGCACATAGGGTGTCGGGTCGTCCATATCACCGCGCATGATGGCGATCTTCTTGATGATTTCGGAGACACCCTGCAGCGCCAGCAGAAAGAAGCCCGCCAGCAGCAAGGCCTTGCCCGGCCAGATGATCAAGCCGCCGGCGCTGGAGGAGACTTCGCCGGACATGAAGGACATCCGGACATAGGGGATGAGGTCATAGATCATCAGAAGCACGAAGGGCATCAGAAACAGGCAATGGCCAAGAAGGTCGATCCAGTGCTGTACGCGCCGCGACAGGGAGCCGTAGACGATATCGATGCGGATATGCTCGTTCTGCCGCAGCGTATAGGCGGCGGCAAGCATGAAGGCGGCGCCGAACAGATACCATTGCGCTTCCAGCCAGGCATTCGACGAAATGTTGAATACCTTGCGGACGACGGCATTTCCGGAACTGACCAAAACGGCGACCAGAATAAGCCAGGAGACCGATCTACCGATGATCTCCGTGACATGATCTATGAGCCGGCTGAAGCCGAGCAATGCTTTCATGATTTCTCCCCCCGCGGCGATTTCTTCCCAGGATCTCTTGGCCGCGCACAGGCAGAGTGCCGATTTCATACTGTCAATCAAGAGCGTGAGCTGGTTTTCCAACTATGATGATGGCAGGGTGAGCACGGCTCTCTGTGGGACCAGCGTCGCATTTGCGCTTTCCCGCCCTTGCCCACCTCTGGTGTTCTGATAAAAGACCATGCCAATAATCATACTAATCGAGAGACACCCATGTCCCCCATCAACCTCGCTATCGTCGGTGTCGGCAAGATCGTCCGCGACCAGCATCTTCCGTCCATCGCCAACAATGCGGATTTCAAACTGGTCGCCACGGCAAGCCGCCATGGCACGGTCGAAGGCATTCCAGCCTTCACCACCATCGAGGCCATGCTGGACGCGGTTCCCGAGATCGACGCGGTCTCGCTCTGCATGCCGCCGCAGTATCGCTATGAGGCTGCCTACAAGGCGCTTCAGGCCGGCAAGCATGTCTTCCTGGAAAAGCCGCCGGGCGCGACGCTGAGCGAGGTCGCCGATCTGGAGGCACTCGCAAAGGCAAAGGGCGTTTCGCTGTTTGCCAGCTGGCATTCGCGCTATGCGCCGGCCGTCGAGGCGGCCAAGGCGTTCCTCGAGGGAACCACGATCAAGAGCGCGCATGTGATCTGGAAGGAGGATGTTCGCCACTGGCATCCGAACCAGGAATGGATCTGGCAGGCCGGCGGCCTCGGCGTCTTCGATCCGGGCATCAACGCGCTGTCGATCGTCACCCACGTCCTGCCGCCGCTGTTCCTCACCGGCGCCGTGCTGGAATTCCCCGAAAATCGCGATTCGCCGATCGCAGCCGACCTGCAGTTCAAGAGCGGCCGGGGGCTTCCGGTTCGTGCCGAATTCGACTGGCGCCAGACCGGCAAGCAGAGCTGGGATATCGTCGCCGAAACCGAAGCAGGCCAGATGGTGCTCGCTGAAGGCGGCTCGAAACTCTCGGTCAACGGCGAACTGACGTTCACCGCGCCGGAGACCGAATATCCGTCGCTCTATCGCCGCTTCGCCGAGATCGTCAAAGCCGGCACGTCCGATGTCGACCTCGCGCCGCTGCGCCACGTCGCCGATGCCTTCATGCTCGGCAAGCGCAAATTCGTGGAAGCTTTCCACGACTGAGCGTCATTGACCGGTGAGATGCGCCGCGCCTCATGCTAGAGTGGCGCATCTTCATTCGTCAGGGAGATTGCGATGTCGTCGGAAAGCGAGCGGAATTTCGGGCTGGGCGTCGGTAACAAGTGCGTCACGCTCGCCGCGCCGAATACCCAATGGCACGAAGCCTACACGCTCGAAGCTGAAACCATTCGCAAGGCGCTCGGCGATCTCGCCCTCGACATCCAGCATATCGGCAGCACATCGATCCCATCGATCAAGGCGAAGCCGATCATCGATATCGCCGTCGCCGTCAGGCGCCTCGACGACGGTGTGACTTGCATCCAGCCGATGGAGGAGATTGGTTACTGCTATGCTGGTACCGACCTCGTTCCCGACGATCATATTTTCGGCCGTGATATCGAAGGGCAGACGCGCACGCATCTCGTTCATGTCGTCGAGCTTGGTGGCGCCAACTGGAACCACTTCATCTTGTTCCGCGACAAGCTCCGCGCCGATCCCGATATCGCCCACGCCTACGAAGCGCTGAAAATCGACCTGGCTGCGAAATATGCAAACAACCGCGCCGCCTATACGGCATCGAAGAAAGATTTCATCGAAAAGGTTCTGGCTGTGTCTGGCGACTAGGCCTTACTTCGTCCCAGCGAGGAGAAGGAGAACCATCACGCCTTCTTCTCCCAGCGTCCTTCCTGGGTCTGCTGCCAATAGGTGAGGCTATGCCCCTCGCCCTTCAACTTCTTCCACTGCGCGCGGGCGCCTTCCAATTGTTCCTGATCGTAGCCGTCGAAGATGAAGACGACGCGCTGGTAGGTCTCGATATCGGCGGCTTCGGCGCCGTCGATGAAGAAGCGGACGCTGGCACTGTTCAGATTGTCGGGCGAGACGGTTAGAAGGACCGGCTGCTTGTCCGCCATCTCGCTTTCGTCCGTGCCATGCGGCAGGAAGCTATCCTCGCGATAGGTCCAGAGATGGGTGTCGAGCGCATCGCGCCTAGCCGGCTCGCGCGTCTGAATGGCGACCTGCCAGCCGCGCTCGACACTCTTGTCGATCAGCGGCGGCAGGGCATCTTCAAGCTTCGATTCGGTCAGGTGGTAGAAGAGAACGTCGGTCATGCCGCCTCTCCTATCTCAAACACGTCCGAAGGTCACGATTCGTAGTTCTCGCGAACCAGTTCATCGAGCAGGCGCACGCCGTAGCCCGAACCCCAGGACTGGTTGATCTCGTCCAGGGTGGAACCCATCGCCGTGCCCGCGATATCGAGGTGCGCCCAGGGCGTTTCCTGCACGAAGCGCTTGAGGAACTGCGCGGCGGTGATCGAGCCGGCATAGCGGCCGCCGGTGTTCTTCATGTCGGCGAACTTGCTGTCGATCATCTTGTCGTAGTCCTTGCCGAGCGGCATGCGCCACAGGCGCTCATTGGTGACAAGGCCGGCGGCGGTGAGCTGGTTTGCCAGCTGGTCGTCATTGCTGAACAGGCCGGCCTGCAGATTGCCGAGCGCGACCAGAATCGCGCCGGTCAAGGTCGCCAGATTGATCATGAATTGCGGCTTGAAGCGATCATTCGTGTACCAGAGCGCGTCGCAGAGCACGAGCCTGCCTTCGGCATCGGTATTGATGATCTCGATCGTCTGGCCCGACATGGAGGTGACGATATCGCCCGGACGCTGGGCATTGCCATCAGGCATGTTTTCGACCAATCCGATGACGCCGACGACGTTGACCTTGGCGCCGCGAGCCGCGAGCGTATGCATCAGGCCGGTGACGGCGGCGGCCCCGCCCATATCGCCCTTCATGTCTTCCATACCGGCGGCGGGCTTGATGGAAATGCCGCCGGTATCGAAGACGACACCCTTGCCGATGAAGGCGACCGGCTTATCCTTCACCTTGCCGCCCTTCCATTGCATGATCACCAGGCGCGGCGGACGCACGGATCCCTGCGCCACGCCAAGAAGCGCGCCCATGCCGAGCCGGCGCATCTCACGCTCCGTCAATATCTCGACTTCAACGCCGAGCTTCTCCAGCGCCTTGGCCTTGGCAGCGAACTCGACGGGGCCAAGCACATTCGGCGGCTCGTTGACGAGATCGCGCGCCAGGATAACCCCGTCGGCAATCGCTTCCGAGGCGGCGAAAAGCTTCTTCGCGGCCGCGGCATCCGGAGTGACGATGGTCACCTTAACGGGCTTCTGCGCACCGTTCTTGTCCTCGTCATCACCCTTCTTCGTCTTGTACGTGTCGAAGCTATAGGCGCGCAGCAGCATGCCGAGCGCAAAATCGGCAGCCGCCTTGCCACCGGCTTGAACGCCGGGCAGGTCGATGAAGATCGCGGCCTTTTCGACATTGCGGATCCGCGCGGCCGCAGCTCCGCCGAGCTTCAGCCAGTCATGCGCGTTCAGTTCCTTTGCCCTGCCGGTGCCGATCACGATAATCCGGTCGACCGGCGATCCCTCGGGCGCAACGATATCGAGACTTGCCAGGCCCTTGGCCGTGAAACGAGCAATGCGGGCGGCCTTGGCGAAAACATTCGCCGGATCGGCACTTGCGGCTCCCGCCGGCGATTCGCTGTCCGTGTCTTTCAGCAGGATGGCCAGACCGCCATTCAATCGAACCGTTTTGGCAAAGGAAATCTCGAATTTCACAGACATTTCTGCTCCGATATATATGCGTATCGCAAAATAGAATTATAGACTTCGATCATTCAAGCTTTCCCCCTTAAATACAAGCTTTTGGCGAGACATTCGGCAAAGAAGCGTCTCTGCCGCCTTCAAATCCCTGTCATCTATTGTTGCTAGCCTGTTGGCGCACGCGTTGCGTGCCGCCGCCTGCCCGGCGTTGTCACTGACAGGAACGCCACCTTGATCATCGATTTCAGCACGTTCGATCGCCAGGACCGATTTCCCGAGATCCTGCGACCGCGCACGGCCGGCGACGCGTTCGTCGCTCTCTTCTGCCTATGGTGGATACTGCTCGGGCTATTTTCGATTTTCCCACAGCTCGATCTCGCGATCGCCAATCTGTTCTTTCTGCCGGAACAGTGCACCGTCCCTGTCAAAGCTAGTCAGATCTGCGGCATTTTCCCCTATGGTGACGATCCGCATATGCGCCTGCTCAGGGAGATTTTCTTCCAGCTTCCCTACATCGTCGCCATTGTCCTCTGCTGGATGCTCGTACATTGCTGGCAACAGCACGGTGCAACCTTCAAGACGCTGCGGGCACGCAATCTGAAGGTCGCGCTCGGCTCGCTGCTTCTAGGCCCCGTGCTGATCGTCAATCTCTGGCTCAAGGCGTTCTCAGGCCGCCCGCGGCCGCGGCAGACCGACCTCTTCGGCGGCACGCTCGATTTTGTTCATGCGGGCTCCTTCGCCGGGAAGTGCGTCAGCAACTGTTCGTTCGTCTCCGGCGAAGCGGCAGCGGCCGGCTGGCTCTTCTGCCTGATCTTCATCATTCCACAGCCGGCCCGCACCGCTCTTGCGCCGCCGATCGCGGTCGTTTCAGTCCTCATTCCCGTCCTCAGAGTGGCTTTCGGAAGCCACTATCTGTCGGATGCCGTGCTTGGCTGGCTCTCTTCCCTCGTCATATTCACCGCACTTATGGCCCTCTCCCAAACGACACACAGCAGAAGAATCTCAGAAAATTAACGAATTTTTTGCGAGTGGGTTGTCGCCAAAAAAACGCAAACAGCGTAGAGGAGGATGAATCTCTGCCGGCTCGCCCGTTGGAGCGTTGCGTTTAAGGGCCGGCATGAAGTTATTCGAAACATATATCGTACGGCGTGTCGGCATGATGTTCCTGGTAGCCCTGCTGCCGGTGCTCGCTATTATCTGGACGACTCAGGTATTGCAGCGCATCAACTTGGTGACCGATAGCGGCCAGTCGATTGGTTCGTTCGCCAAGCTTGCGACCCTTATCCTGCCGACCATAATTCCCGTCGTTTTGCCGTTCGCATTGGTCATCGGCATCACGCAGACCCTGACCGCGATGAACAGCGATTCGGAGCTGACCGTCATGGAAGCGGCGGGCGCGAGACGCAGCATCATCATCCGTCCGATCATGATTCTTGCCATAGCGATCAGCGTCTTCTCCTTCCTCGTTGACAATATGGTCGAGCCGAAAGCCCGTGTCGCCGCCCGGCAAATGGTCGCGGAAGCCTATGCCGACCTGCTTTCGACTGTGATCGAGGAGAAGAATTTCCGGCGCATCGAAGATGGGCTTTACGTGCAGATCACCCAGCGCATGTCGGGACGAATCCTGAAGGGCCTGTTCGTGGTGGATTCGCGCGATCCGACTTTCGACCTCATCTATTATGCCAAGGAAGGCGCCGTCGACGCGAGCGGCTCGTCGCTGCTGATGAGGGACGGCGAGGTCCACCGCAAGACAGCCGATGGCGACGTCTCCGTCATCAAATTCGATTCCTATTCCTTCGACCTTTCCGACATGACGCAAAGCCGCGGTCAGGCCACCCTGCGCGCCGGCGACCGCAGTCTCGGCTTCCTGCTCAATCCGGATCCGAACGACGCGGATTATAAGGCCAAGCCGAACGGATACCGTTCCGAATTGCATCGACGCCTGACCGATTGGGCGCTACCGGCCATCTTTGCCCTGATATCCCTGGTGATCGCCGGCGATGCGCGATCTCATCGCGAAGCGCGACTGCATCCCATGGTATCGGCGCTCACCATCGCCTTTGCCCTGCGATGGGCGGATTTTTACGCGGCCAACCAGATCGAGACAGCGCCCTATTTCGTCGGCATCCTCTATGGGATCAACATCGCCGCAACGGTGATTGCGACCTTCTTGCTGTTCAGGAACCGGAGAATGTCCATGCCGGTGTCGATCCGCAACCGTTTCGGCGCCTGGCGGCAGAAGCTCCAGGAACGCATCCCGACACCCGGCGGCACGAACGGGAGCGGTGCATGATCTTCAGCACGCTCGGCCGCTACTTCTTCACGCGCTACATCGCCACGACGCTCTGGTTTTTCCTCGGTGTCACCTCGCTGGTGTATCTGATCGACTTCAGCGAAACCGCTGGCCGGCTCGCCGGCCTTCCGGGATACACGGTCAAAATCGGCCTGCTGATGACGGCGGTCAGGTTGCCGTTCATCATACAGCAGACGGTACCGTTCATCGCCCTCTTCGTCGGCATGACCGTGTTGATCACGCTCAACCGCCGCCGCGAACTGGTCATCGCGCGCGCTGCCGGCATTTCCGTCTGGCAGTTCATGACACCCTTCATTGCCGGCGCATTCGCTGTCGGGCTGATGACCATGTTCGCGCTCAATCCGGTTGCGGCATGGGGCCAGCGGCAGGCGGAAACGATGGAAGCCGATCTGCGCGGCGACCCGTCCTATCGCAATACACTTTCGATTCCGTGGCTGCGTCAGTCGGATGGCAAAAGCGACATCATCATTGGTGCCAAGGCCGTTCTCAACAACGGCACGACGCTGATGAACGTCGTGTTTATCCACTTCGATTCACAGGGAAATATCACTCTGAGGCAGGATGCCCAGTCGGCTAAGTTGGAAGATGGTTACTGGCTTCTTAACAATGTCGTCGAGCGCGCGCCGGGCGAAATTCCCGCTCACAAGAGCACGACACAGGTTCGTACGAATCTGAAACAAGATTTCGTTTCAGAGCGTTTGGCGCAGCCGGAAACCATTGCTTTTTATGATCTTTCTAATCGAATAGCGATTGCAAAGTCCTTTGGCATCTCAACCAAGGCGCTTGAAACGCAATTTCATTCGCTGCTGTCACAGCCATTCCTTTTGGTGGCAATGACGCTGATCGCAGCAACCGTGTCCCTAAAATTCAGTAGATTCAACCAATCGCGCTCCGTGATTCTGGGTGGAATCCTCTCAGGCTTCGTGCTTTATGTTGTCACCGTGCTTGTAAAAGCATTTGGGAGCAGCGGAGTGGTTCCTCCCTTCGTGGCGACATGGATACCCGTGATCGTCGCTTTGGCATTCGGAGCAACGATCCTGCTTCATCAGGAGGACGGCTAGTGGCGGGCAACCGCAAGAGTATCAGGAAGTTTGTAGCTGCCCTTGTTACGGGCACGGCTACATGCGCGTATATCATGAGCCCGGTCGTAGTTTACGCCCAGGCCACCAACAACAATGGCGGCGCCGGTGCTGCGACCGCTCCCGTAAAGGTCAAGGTACCCGACGGCTCCAAGCTGATCCTTTCGTCCAACGAATTGGTCTACAACAAGGACAACCAGATCGTCACCGCCACCGGTGCCGTGCAGATCAACTATGGCGGCTACAAAATGGTCGCCCAGAAGGTTGAGTATAATCAGAAGTCCGGTCGGATGACGGCAATCGGCAATGTCGAGCTGATCAGCCCCGACGGCAATCGCATGTACGGTGACAAAATGGATGTCACCGACAGCTTCTCCGACGGCTTCGTCAATGCCCTGCGCATCGAAATGCCGGACAATACCCGTATGGCCGCCGAAAAGGGCGAACGTGTCGGCGGGACGCAGATGATTCTGACCAAGGGCGTCTATACGGCCTGTCAGTCGTGCTCCGAGCAAGGTCGCGCGCCGCTGTGGCAGGTCAAGGCACAGCGCGTGGTGCAGAATGGCGTGACGCATACCGTTCGCCTCGAGCATGCCCGTTTCGAGCTGTTCGGTCAGCCGATCGCCTATATTCCGTGGATCGAGGTTCCGGACAACACGGTCAAGCGCAAGTCCGGCTTCCTGTTCCCGTCGATGAGTGTTTCCCAGCACCTCGGCTTTGGCCTGAAGGTGCCGTATTACTACGTCATCTCGCCGAGCATGGACGCTACGATCAGCGCCACCGGCTATACGAACCAGGGCCTGCTCCTGGAGGGTGAATTCCGGCAGCGCCTTGAAAACGGCACGCATACTCTGCGCGTTGCCGGCATCAACCAGATGGATCCCAGCGCTTTCACGTCCGGGACCACCGATGCCGAGCACAAGACTCGCGGCATGATCTCCTCCAAGGCGGATTTCAGGATCAATCCTCGCTGGACGTTCGGCTGGGATGTCATGGCGCAGAGCGACAACAACTTCTCGCGCACCTATGGGCTCGATGGTCTCAACCAGAGCACCCATACCAACCAAGCTTACCTGACCGGTCTCGGCAAGCGCAATTATTTCGATATGCGCGCCTTCTACTACCAGGTCCAGGACTCCGACAATAACGACACCGCCACGAAGCAACAGGCGACCGTCTACCCGAGTATCGACTATCATTATGTCGATCCGAAGTCGGTCTATGGTGGCGAATTGTCGGCGACCATGAACTTCACGCACCTGTCGCGTAATACGACATCGGTGCTCGACGCCACCAATACTCTCGGCGACTCCAGCCTGAACGACCGCTATCTCGGTCTTTCGGGAGATTATACACGCCTCAGCACTGAGGTGCAGTGGCAACGTACCTTCACCACGGATCAAGGTCTGGTGTTGACGCCATTGGCGGCACTTCGCGGTGACGTCTATGGCCTGGACATGGATGCGCCGGGAGCTGGCACTTACTCCGGCAATTACGACACGAGCGATTATGCCACGCGTGGCATGGCAACGGCCGGTCTTGAAGCGAAATATCCCTTCCTCGTCACCACCAGCAACAGCACGCATGTGTTCGAGCCGATCGCACAGCTCTACGTGCGTCCGGACGAGCAGCTTGCCGGACGTCTGCCGAATGAGGATGCGCAAAGCTTCGTCTTTGATGCGACCAACCTGTTCGATCGCGACAAGTTCTCCGGCTTCGACCGCATCGAAGGCGGCACACGCGCCAACGTCGGTTGGCGCTACACCGGCAGCTTCGACAGCGGTTACAAGTTGCAGCACATCTTCGGCCAGTCCTTCCAGCTTGCCGGCCGCAACTCCTTCGCAGAGACTGATCTTGCCGGCGTCGGCACGGATTCGGGACTTGAAACCGCCCGCTCCGACTATGTGACCATGTTCGGCATCACCACGCCGCAGGGCTTCTCGCTTTCGCAGTCCTATCGTTTCGACGAAAAGGATTTTGCGTTCCGTCGCGGCGATACCACGGTCGGCTTCGCCAACGATGTCTTCCAGACCACGGCGACCTACACCCACATTGCCGCACAGCCGCAATATGGCTTCACCTCGGATCAGGATGAAATCCAGACGCGCGCCCAGATCAAGTTCAAGGAATATTGGTCGGTGTTCGGCACGGTCAACTATGACATCAACGATAGCGAGATCACTCGCCAGGGCGTCGGCCTCTCCTATGAGGACGAATGCACGATCTTCAGCGTTTCCTTCCTGAACAAGAAGGATTCGACGAGCGCCTCGGCCAGCGACTGGTCGATCGGTGCCCGAATCACGTTCCGAACGCTCGGCGACGTCAATCTCGGCAACACCCAGGACGCCACGTTCTGATCTATCAAACTCCAAAAGAGGGCCGGCTCCACAAGCCGGCCCTTTTTGTTTGAAACCGGCCTGCACTCCCCTCCGCGTCATTGTTTCGCCGCAAGGATTTTGCAATTCGTCGTGCTTGTTGTAGACATGTGGCGCAAAATTGCCGTATTGCGCGAACGGCGTCCCGATGTGACGCAGTGCGGATAAGGACCTTTGGGAAGGGGTAATTGATGTTCTCTGAAAAGACACCGATGCGCGCTGTGCTATTCGGAGCCGCGGCGCTGATCATGGCCACGTTCGCCATGCCGAGCAGCGATGTTGCCTTCGCGGCAAGCGAGGTAAAGGTCGTTGTCAACAATTCGGTGATCACCTCGGGCGATATTGCCAAACGTATCAACTTCCTCAAATTGCAGCACCAGAAGGGCGATCTCAACAAGCTGGCGCAGGAACAGCTTGTCGACGAGACGCTGAAGCGCGCTGAAATCTCCCGCGTACGCATGTCGGTATCGACGTCAGAGGTTGACAGCGCCTTTGGCCGCTTCGCCGCGAGCAACAAGATGTCGCCGCAGCAACTCGGTCAAATCCTCGATAAAATGGGCGTCGGTGTCGATCACTTCAAATCCTATATCGCCGTCTCCATGAGCTGGCCGCGCGTCGTCAATGCCCGCTTCGGGTCGAACGGCGGCAACCGCCTGTCGAACGACGACCTCGTGACGCGCATGACGGAAAACAAGACAAAGCCGGTCACTACGGAATACTTCCTGAAACAGATCGTGTTCGTCGTCCCTGCCGCGAAGCGAAATGCTATTGTCAACCAGCGCAAGGCGGAGGCGGAAGCCTCGCGAGCCAAGTTCCCAGGTTGCGATCAGGCGAAGGTCTTTGCCGCGACGATGCGTGACGTTTCCGTCCAGGATCTCGGTCGCGTGCTGGCCCCCGATCTTCCCGAAATCTGGAAGCCTCTGCTCGAAAAAGCCCAGGGCAATACGACTACCCCCGTCGTTACCGATCGTGGCGTTGAGTATGTCGCCATCTGCTCGCAGCGTCAGGTGAACGACGACGTTGCCGCCGCAGCCGTCTTCCGTGCCGAAGATATCGGCAAGGCAGGTGCCCAGGGCATCAGCGCCAATGACAAGAAGTATATGGACGAACTGCGCTCCAAGGCGCAGATCCTCTATCGCTGATCGCCGCGATGCCGCAGCACTTTTCCCGCCCTCTCGCGCTGACGCAAGGGGACCCGGCAGGTATCGGACCTGACATCACGCTCGCCGCCTGGCTCCGCCGCGGCGAGCTTTCTCTGCCGCCCTTCCTCTTTCTCGGCGATCCGAAGGTCCTTGCGGCGCGTGCCCTGCAATTGAACCTGGATGTGCCCCTGCGGGAAGCGGATGCATCGACAGCTTGCCATGTCTTCACAGAGGCCCTGCCGGTGCTCCCGATCGCCGCCGGCGTGACCGCGGTCGCGGGCGAACCGCATGTCGCGACCGCCAGGGCCACCATCGCCGCCATAGAAACGGCAGTCTCCCTCACCATGAACGGCGATACCTCCGCCGTCGTCACCAATCCGATCGCCAAATCCGTTCTCTACGATGCCGGTTTCGGATTTCCCGGCCATACCGAATTCCTCGCCGATCTTGCGACACGCGCGACAGGCAAGCCGGTGATGCCGGTGATGCTGCTGGCTGGGCCGAAACTGCGGGCCATACCTGTCACCATTCATATCCCGCTAAAGGACGTGCCGGCGGCCCTCACCTCCGATCTCATCATCGAGACCTGCCGGATCACCGATCACGATCTGAGAACCCGCTTCGGCATCTCCAAGCCACGACTGGCGGTGGCCGGGCTCAATCCGCATGCCGGCGAGAACGGCGCGATCGGCAAAGAGGATGAGGAGATCATCCGCCCGGCGATCGACGTGCTCCGCAATGAGGGCATCGATGCCTTCGGCCCCCTTCCCGCCGACACGATGTTTCATGACGACGCCCGCCGCCGCTATGACGTCGCCATCTGCATGTATCACGATCAGGCCCTGATCCCGGCCAAGGCGCTCGGCTTCGACGATTCCGTCAATGTCACCCTCGGCCTTCCCTTCGTCCGCACTTCGCCGGACCATGGCACGGCCTTCGGTATCGCCGGTAAGGGTGTCGCCAAGGAGGATAGCCTCGTGGCCGCCCTCAAGCTGGCAAGCGAGATCAGCCGCGCAACAGGAAGCACTCGCTGATGGCTGCACTCGACGGTCTGCCCCCGCTTCGCGATGTCATCCAGCGCCATGGCCTCGATGCGCGCAAGGCGCTCGGCCAGAACTTTCTGCTCGATCTCAACCTGACCCAGAAGGTCGCCCGCACCGCCGGGTCGCTGGAAGGCGTCACTGTCTTCGAGGTCGGACCGGGACCGGGCGGGCTGACGCGCGCCATCCTGGCGCTCGGAGCCGCCAAGGTCATTGCCGTTGAGCGCGACGCGCGCTGCCTGCCGGCACTCGCCGAAATCGCCGATCACTATCCCGGCCGGCTGGAGGTCATCGAAGGCGATGCCTTGAAGACGGATTTCGCGGCGATGGCGCCGGAAGGTCCGGTAAAGATCATCGCCAACCTGCCCTATAATGTCGGCACGCAGCTGCTGGTGAACTGGCTATTGCCCGACCACTGGCCGCCCTTCTGGCAATCGCTGACGCTGATGTTCCAGAAGGAGGTCGGCCAGCGGATCGTCGCCGACGAGGATGACGATCACTATGGCCGTCTCGGCGTTCTCTGCGGCTGGCGTACGCAGGCGCACATGGCTTTCGACATATCGCCGCAAGCCTTCTCGCCGCCGCCGAAGGTAACCTCGACGGTGGTGCATCTGACGCCCAGGGAAACCCCGATCCCTTGCTCCGTCGACAAGCTGGAAAAGGTGACGCAGGCAGCCTTCGGCCAGCGTCGCAAGATGCTCCGCCAGAGCCTGAAGCCGCTTGGCGGCGAAACGCTGCTACAGAAGGCCGACATCGACCCGCAGCGACGCGCCGAGACGCTCTCCGTCGAGGAGTTCTGCAGACTGGCGAATTGCCTCTGATTGGATCGGAGCTTCTGATCGGGATCAGAGCTTCGGCGTTTCTTCCAGGAGACCGCGGACGAAATCGAACATGCCGTGGCGACGGTCGCGGCGCAGGCGTTCGGCCTTGACGATCGACTGAACGGCGTCAAAGGCGGCATTCAGGTCGTCGTTGATGATGACATAATCATACTCACGCCAATGGGCGATTTCGGATCGCGAATTGGCAAGCCGCGTGGCGATCACCTCTTCGGAATCCTCGGCGCGGCGGTGCAGGCGTGATTGCAGCTCCGTCATCGTCGGCGGCAGCACGAAGATGGAGACGACATCGGCGGGCATCTTTTCCTGGAGCTGCTGCGCGCCCTGCCAGTCGATATCGAAGAGCATGTCGCGGCCTTCGGCCATCGCCGTTTCCACCGGCTCGCGCGGCGTGCCGTAGAAATTGCCGTGTACCTCGGCCCATTCGAGCAGCGAATCGGAATCACGAAGCCGCTCGAACTCCCGTTGCGAGACGAAATGATAATGCACGCCGGCGATCTCACTCGGTCGACGCTGGCGCGTCGTGACGCTGACGGAAAGGCCGACATGCTTATCGGTATCGAGCAGCGTGCGGGCGATCGTCGACTTTCCCGCGCCCGACGGCGAGGAAATAGCCAGCATCAGCCCCCGGCGGGCAATGGGAATGGATGTGGATGTCGCCGGCTTCATGGCCTACTCCAAATTCTGGACTTGTTCGCGGAACTGGTCGATGACCACTTTCAATTCGATACCGGCGGCGGTCACCGCCGCGGAATTCGATTTCGAACAGATAGTATTCGATTCCCGGTTAAATTCCTGTGCAAGGAAATCTAGCTTGCGTCCGACGGGCCCGCCCTTGGCGATGAGGTCGCGAGCAGCCACCACATGCGCCTTCAGCCGGTCGATCTCCTCGCGCAGATCGGCCCTGGTGGCAATGAGCGCGGCCTCGGCATGCAGTCGGTCACGATCGAGGCCGGTGGCGCCGTCGAGGAGTATGGAGACCTGAGCGGCAAGCTTCGTCGCAATCTCCTGCGGCGAACGCGACGGATCGCGTTCCACCGTCGCCGTCAGCGTCTCGATCGTGGCGACGTGACCGAGCAGGATCTGGCCAAGCGCCCGGCCCTCCTGACCGCGCATCTCGGCGAGATCCGCGAGCGCCGCTTCAAAACCTGCCATAATGTCGGCGTCGCGCGCTGCGAGCACGCCTTCGCTCTCCTCGGCTTCCTTGAATTCCACGATGCCACGGATGCCAAGCAGCGTGTCCAGCCGCAGCGGCGCGGGATCGATGATGCCTGTGAGCTGATCGCGCAGCGCCAGCACGGTCGCCAGTGCACCCTGATTGACGACGGCTTCGACCCGGCTTTCATCGACGGAAACGGAAAGGCCGACCTGAAGATTGCCGCGCGAGAACCTATCGGTGATCAGCTTGCGCACATCGGTTTCCAGGCGCTCCAACCCCGGTGGCAGGCGCAGGCGGGCGTCGAGGCCCTTGCCGTTGACCGACCGCAACTCCCATGTCCAGCGAGAGCGCCCGCTCGTTCCTTCACGCCGGGCAAAACCGGTCATGGACTGCAGCACCATGCAAGCCTCCGATGATTCAAGTCCCCCATGTACCGAAAATCGGTGCATTGCGGACGAATATAAAGTGAGTCCGCCCGTGCGTCCCATCGAAAGCACGGTGCGGCAGGGATCAGTTCGTCTTCTTTTTTTGCTGTGTGCCCGCACCGGTCGTAGCAGCGCCGCCATCGTCAGGCTGACCGTCGACCGCGATCGCACTCGGATCCTCGCCCTTCTCCGCCACGAGCTTGCGCCAGCGCTTGACGTTGGCATTGTGCTCTTCCAGCGTCGCGGCGAAGACATGCCCGCCGGTGCCGTCAGCGACGAAATAGAGGTCCTGCGTCTTCCAGGGGTTGGCAACGGCTTCCAGCGCATCCCTGCCCGGATTGGCGATCGGCGTCGGCGGCAAGCCCTTGATGATATAGGTGTTGTAGGCTGTCTCTTTCTTCAGATCCGACTGGAAGATCGGCCGGTCGCTCGGCTTTCCATCACCGCCGAAGAGACCGTATATGATCGTCGGGTCGGATTGCAGACGCATGCCCTTGCCAATGCGGTTCAGGAAGACGGAGGCGACATGGGCGCGCTCATCCGCCAGGCCGGTTTCCTTTTCGACGATGGACGCGAGCGTCACGAACTCCTGCTTGTTGGCAAGCGTCAGGTTCGGATCGCGCTTCTGCCAGATCTGATCGACCAGCTTTTCCTGCGCGCCCGCCATCTGCTGGACGATCTCCGTCCGCTTGGTGCCTCGCGTGAACTTATAGGTGTCGGGCCGCAGGCTGCCTTCAGCCGGCAGTGCCGACGGCAATTCGCCTTCCAGCACCGGGTCTGCCTGCAGCTTGTTGAATATCTGGCGCACCGTCAGCCCTTCCGGCAGGGTGACGGAATAAAGGATCGACTTGCCGGATTTCAGCAGCTCCATGATGTCCTTCATGGACGCGCCGGCCTTGATCTCATATTCGCCGGACCGCAGGGTCTCGCCATCATGCAGATAGGTGGCCGTCATATAGCGGAAGACGCGGGCGTCGGAGATGAGGTTGTTGGCCTCGAGCCGATTGGAGATTTCGGCAAGGCCCGCGCCGCTGCGCACGATGAAGTTACTGTTGGTCGCCAACGGGCCGGGGCTCTGATAGGCGGAGATGGCGTAATAGGCGCCGATGACCGCGAGAGCGATGACGAAGACCACCAGCGTCATCAGAAAGTTCAGAAAGATCACCATCTGGCTGCGGGCTTTGCGGGAGCGCTTCGGCGGATCCGGAACACGCTCCGGACGCAGCGCCTCGTTGGCCGATTTCGGGATGATCGGCCCCTTCTGCCCGTTCGGAGTTCCGTTGCTCTGATTCGTATCGCTCACCGGCAATCCCTTCATTTTGTCGTCGCCTGCTGTTTGGCCAAGCAATGCGGCAAAAAGCAGGTTCTGGAAACAAAGCGGAGCCCGGTGGAGCTCCGCTTTCGACCGATCAGACATTACCGCGAACGCATCCGGGATGCGCGAAAGACGCGGTAACATTCAAGGGCGGCGCATAATCATGCCGAAAGGCACCTTCGCCTTTCGGACTTACATGCGCAGTTTCTTATGCCTGATAGCGCCGCAGGACAAGTGACGCATTCGTACCGCCGAACCCGAAGGAGTTCGACAATGCGACGTTGATCTCCCGCTTGCGGGCCTTGTGCGGAACGAGATCGATCGCCGTCTCGCGCTCCGGATTGTCCAGATTCAGCGTCGGCGGCGCAATATTGTCGCGAATGGCGAGCGCGGAGAAGATCGCCTCGATCGCGCCGGCAGCCCCCAGGAGATGGCCGGTCGCCGACTTGGTCGAAGACATCGAGATCCTGGACGCGGCGTCGCCGACCAGCCGCTCGACGGAGCCGAGCTCGATCGTGTCCGCCATGGTCGAGGTGCCATGTGCGTTGATATAGTCAACGTCAGCCGGTGTCAGGCCGGCACGCTTCAGGGCCGATGTCATGCAGCGGAACGCACCCTCGCCGTCCGAGGATGGCGCGGTGATGTGATAGGCGTCGCCGGAAAGACCGTAGCCGACCACTTCGGCATAGATCTTGGCACCGCGCGCCTTGGCGTGCTCCAGTTCTTCCAGAACGACGATGCCGGCGCCCTCGCCCATGACGAAGCCGTCACGGTCGCGGTCGTAGGGTCGCGACGCCTTCTGCGGATTGTCATTATAGTCCGTCGACAGCGCCTTGCAGGCGGCAAAGCCGGCAAGCGAGATACGGCAGACCGGAGCTTCGGCGCCGCCGGCGACCATGACGTCGGCATCACCGAGCATGATCAGGCGAGCCGCATCACCGATGGCGTGCGCGCCGGTCGAACAGGCCGTGACAACGGCGTGGTTCGGACCGCGCAGCTTGTGGCGGATCGAAACCTGGCCGGAAACGAGGTTGATGAGGCGCCCGGGAATGAAGAAGGGCGAAATGCGCCGCGGACCCTTGTCGCGCAGCGTATAGCCGGCCTCGACAATGCCTTCGAGACCACCAATGCCGGAGCCGATCATGACACCGGTCGCGATCTGGTCTTCATCCGAGGTCGGATGCCAGCCGGCGTCGGCCAGCGCCATGTCGGCCGCTGCCATGCCGTAGATGATGAAAGGATCGACCTTGCGCTGTTCCTTGGGCTCCATCCAGTCGTCGGCATTGAAGGTGCCGTCGCTGCCATCGCCGACCGGAACGCGGCAAGCGATCTTTGCGGGGAGGTCTTCGACCTCGAATTCCGTCACGAGGCGCGCGCCGTTATACCCGGCGATCAAGCGTGACCAGGACACCTCCGTGCCACAGCCCAAAGGTGATACCATGCCGGTACCCGTGATAACGACACGTCTCATCGCCTGCAGACCCCCGTCCTCTTATGCCATGCGTATGAATAGAAAGCGCCCGGCATCGCCGGACGAAATAGGGCGGACTCAGAGAGCCCGCCCATCACAAAGTGCAAATGATTAGGCCTGGGCCTTTTCAATGAACTTTACCGCGTCGCCGACCGTCAGGATCGAGTCAGCAGCGTCATCGGGAATTTCAACGCCGAATTCTTCTTCGAAAGCCATGACCAGTTCGACAGTGTCGAGCGAGTCAGCGCCGAGGTCGTCGATGAAGCTAGCGCCTTCAACAACCTTGTCGGCGTCAACGCCAAGATGATCAATAACAATTTTCTTTACGCGTTCTGCGATATCGCTCATGTCGGTTTCCTCGACCTTATATCCTGATCAGAATGTCGTTTGACATCCCTACCCTGTTCAAAGCCTGCAACGCCCCTATTGGCGCCGCTGGCAAATCTGTTCAACCCCGCCCTGAGATCCGGCCCAGCCGCCTTAAACGCGGCGCGGTCCTTCTGCATTTTCGGGGCGACTGTTCACAGTCATGGCCCGCTTAACACGGTTTAAGTCCGTCGCAAAGCCAGAAAATCGCCGGTTCTGCGTTGCTCAACATGCTATTGGAGGGAAAATTCCCGCCAACAGACTTTTCCATTTCAGATCATCGCCATGCCGCCGTTGACGTGAATCGTCTGGCCGGTGACGTAGCTCGCCTCGGAGGACGCGAGATAAGCGACCGCAGACGCGACTTCGGCGCCGTTGCCCATGCGTTTCATGGGAATGGCACCCATGATCGCTTCCTTCTGCTTGTCATTGAGCTTGCCGGTCATGGCGCTCTCGATGAAGCCGGGAGCGACGCAATTGACCGTCACGTTGCGGGTTGCGATTTCCTGCGCCAGCGACTTGGTGAAGCCGACCATGCCGGCCTTGGCCGCACAATAATTGGCCTGACCGGGATTGCCGACGACGCCGACGACGGAGGTGATGTTGATGATGCGGCCATAGCGGCGGCGCATCATCGGATGGGTCAGCTCCCGTGTCAGCAGGAAGACGGAGGTGAGATCGACTTCCAGCACGCTATCCCAGTCCTCGTCGCTCATGCGTACGAAAAGACCGTCCTTGGTGATGCCGGCATTGTTGACCAGGATGTCGACGCCGCCGAGCTCCTCTTCTGCCTTGATGCCAAGCGCCTTGACCTCTTCGCGATTGGACAGGTTGGCCGGAAAGATCTTGACGCGGTCGCCAAGGTCGGCAGCGAGCGCCTCGAGCTTCTCGACGCGGGTACCGTGCAGGCCGACGATGGCGCCCTGCTTGTGCAGCAACCTTGCGATCTCTTCGCCGATACCACCCGAAGCACCGGTTACCAGGGCCTTGCGGCCGGTCAAATCAAGCATGTGGTGTTCCTCGTTCCGTAATATTCTTAAAGCAGGCTTGTCAGCGCAGTATCGATATCGGCGGCCGAATTTACCGCGATACCGTTCACCGATTTGTCGATGCGCCGTGCAAGTCCCGTCAGCACCTTGCCGGCGCCGATCTCATACAATGTTGTCACGTTATGGCCGGCGAACCATTCCACCGTCTCGCGCCAGCGCACCTGGCCGGTGACCTGCTCCACCAGCAGATTGACAATCTCGCCGGCATCCGTGACCGGAGCGGCGCGAACATTTGCAATGAGCGGCACGATCGGATTGGATTTCGCGACGTCGGCGAGTGCCGCGCGCATCGCCTCGGCGGCGGGCGCCATCAGCGAGGAATGGAAGGGTGCAGAGACCGGCAGCAGGATGGCGCGCTTGGCACCCTTGGCGGTTGCCAGTTCGGCGGCCTTCTCGACCGGGGCCTTCTCGCCGGAAATGACGATCTGGCCGCCGCCATTGTCGTTGGCAATCTGGCAGGCGCCAAGGACCGACGCCTCCGTGCAGACCGCGACGACGTCGGCGTGTTCGAGGCCGATGATTGCCGCCATGGCGCCGACGCCGACCGGAACCGACGCCTGCATGGCATTGCCGCGGATGCGCAACAGCCGCGCCGTGTCGGCGAGCGAGAACGTGCCGGCGGCACAGAGCGCCGAATATTCACCGAGCGAATGACCCGCAACATAAGCAACCTTGCTCTTCAGATCGAGGCCACGTGCCTGCAGAACGCGGATGACGGCGATCGACACGGCCATCAGCGCCGGCTGGGCGTTGGCCGTCAGCGTCAGCTTGTCCTCGGGACCATTGAAGATGACGCCGGAGAGCTTTTCACCAAGCGCTTCGTCAACTTCCTCGAAGACGGCGCGCGCTTCGGCGAAATTGTCTGCAAGGTCCTTGCCCATGCCGACAGTTTGGCTGCCCTGGCCGGGAAATGTGAAAGCTACAGTCATTATATTACGCTTCCTATGGGGTCGTTTCGTTCCCAAATGACATTGTTTGCGGTGGAGTCAATAGCGCAAGCCCTGTAGCCAACGGCTTTTGCGTCTGCGAAATGCGTCAATTTTCTTCTTGCGCTTGCTCAATTCGAGCCTAAATTCGCTCGACCTTCCCCTTAGAGACGCTCCTGTTATCCGCAAGGTTTTCCCATGAAGTATAAGAATTTAGGCCGCACCGACATTTCCGTTTCGCAGATTTGCCTGGGCACGATGACCTGGGGCACGCAGAACAGCGAGGCCGAGGCGCACGAACAGATGGATTATGCCCTGCAAAAGGGCGTCAATTTCTTCGATACTGCCGAAATGTACCCGACGACGCCGGTCGGCGCGGAGACTCAAGGCCGTACCGAGGAATATATCGGCACCTGGTTCGAAAAGACCGGCAAGCGCAAGGATGTCGTGCTCGCCACCAAGGTTGCCGGCCCCGGTCGCGACTATCTGCGCAGCGGCCAGGGTGCCGATGCCGCCAATATCCGCGCCGCGATCGACAGCAGCCTGAAGCGGCTGAAGACCGACTATATCGACCTCTACCAGGTGCACTGGCCGAACCGCGGTCACTTCCACTTCCGTCAGAACTGGCATTACAACCCCTTCACCCAGGACCGGGAGAAGGTGGCCGCCAATATCACCGACATTCTGGAGACGATGGGCGAGTTGGTGAAGGCCGGCAAGATCCGTGCGCTTGGCCTCTCCAACGAGACGACCTGGGGCATCCAGAAATATCTGACGCTCGCCGAGCAGAAGAGCCTGCCGCGTGTCGTCTCGACGCAGAATGAATACAACCTGCTCTACCGGCACTTCGATCTCGATCTTGCCGAACTGTCGCATCATGAGGATGTCGGCCTGCTCGCCTATTCCCCGCTCGCCGGCGGTATCCTCAGCGGCAAATATGTCGGTGGCGCACGGCCGGCCGGCTCGCGCGGCTCCATCAACCATGACATCGGCGGCCGCCTGCAGCCGCTGCAGGAACCGGCGGTCAAGGCCTATCTCGAGATCGCCGCCAAGCACAATCTCGACCCGTCCAAGCTGGCGATCGCCTATTGCCTCACCAAGCCCTTCATGGCCTCCGTCATCATCGGCGCTACGTCGATTGCCCAACTCGAAACCGATATCGGCGCAGCCTATGTGACGCTGTCGGCGGAAGTATTGGCGGAGATCGAAAAGGTGCATCGGGTGTATCCGCTGCCGATGTAATCTCCAGGGATAAGGCGCCTTGCCCGTTTCCGGGCGAGGCGCAACGAAGATCCTGGTCGACTGTTGCGTGGCAGATTTTGCACCGCGCACGCTATGAGAGCTGCCCGCGCGCCGATCATCGCGCATAAGTATTGATCGATATGTAAAGTTACTTTAGTCTGATCTGACTTATAATCTCATCTGGATAGTCAGAATGTTCGATGTAAGAAAACTTACTTTTTCCAGCATGGCAGTTATTTTCGATAGATTTCATAACAATAAATCTATGCAGAAAATGATATTCAATGCCATTCGTCTGAACCGGCCCCAGATATCAGATATCATCTTGAATGAAGACGTCAGGTTTATTAGCTATTGCCTATCTAGGCGCGAGCGGTCCAAGGCGCAGATCATGCAGGATTTGTGGGTCTGTTTTGAACTGTCGGAAAAGAGAAATGGGTTTTTCGTGGAATTCGGTTCAACCAATGGACTGAAAAACAGCAATACCTGGCTGCTCGAAAAGAAATTCGACTGGAACGGCATCCTGGCCGAACCCAATCCAATCTGGCACGCGGATCTCGCCGCCAACAGAACGGCCTCCATCGAGCACAAATGCGTCTCTTCGAAATCCGACGAGATTGTCACGTTTATCGCGACCGATGAATCCGACCCCGAGCTGAGCGCAATCGCCGATTTTTCCACGGGCGATCACTTCTCCGACGTTCGCAGCCAGGGAAAGCATATTCAGGTGGAAACCATATCCCTGCACGATCTGCTGGAAAAATATAAGGCCCCGCCCACCGTGAACTATCTCTCGATCGACACGGAAGGCAGCGAACTGGACATATTGTCCGCCTACAGCTTCGACCGCCAATTCGATCTCATATCGGTGGAGAACAATCCGAAGACGGAAAAAGCGATACAAAGGCTGCTGGAGAGCAAGGGATACAAGAGAGTATTCGAGCAGTTCTCCCAATGGGACGGCTGGTATGTCTCCGGCAGGCTTCGCGACGGAAAGAAGATCGAGATAGCGGCTCCGTCATCTTGAGGCGCTAGCACGACGCATGCGCGAGACCACGACTCAACCTTCGATGCTTGAGTTCTTGCGCCATGGGCAATTCTTTTTCATCGTCGCCCGATATTGGATACTTTCTGGCGACGCATGAATTTCAGCAACTATTTTATCGATAGCGATCGACATATTTCAGATTTCATATCTAATAAATTACAAAATACATCCCATAAAAGATGGATTTTCTTGGAGATTACACTGAAATTAAGAAAAAAATCCAATATCTATTATTCTCAACCAGGCACGTCTCAATTTTAAATCTTCATTATATTGAAGCTGATATTTGACCGGAACATCCCCTTAAAAGAGAGGTTCTGGGAATGCGTCGCGTCCAATTTGCAATCTGGGCAATTACCTTCAGCGCGGCCACGGCCATCTCATCCATGGCGTGGGCTGACGGCTTCGAAAACATCATCATCTCCTCAACCAAGGACGCAGAAGCATCCGAAGACACTTTTGGGCCGGATACCGCCAAAATATTCGTGTCGGCCGACCTGACGGATGACGTCAAATCAGGCTCGACGATCACCGTGTCCTGGATAGCGGTAGACACCGCCGGAGCGGCTCCGCCGAATTACAAGATCGACGAAGTAAGCTTCGATATCAAAGCGAATGAAAATCAGGTCAATTCGTCAATCACCAAGCCGAACAATGGTTGGCCCGTCGGCACCTACAACATCATATTCTCGGTCGATGGCAAACCGATGGAGACCGCCGACTTCTCCATAGAAGAATAAACCTCCTAGCCTGGCCAGCGTCTTTGCGCCTGGCCAGGCCGGGGAATTGCGATACCGCGGAAAAGTTCGAGCGGAGTTCAATGGGCGACACGGTCGCGCAAAGCCCAATTTCACCCCTCCCCTTGCCTTTCCCGCAAAAATCCGTATAAGCCGCCCTGTTCGCAACCCGGTCTTCTGGCTGGTGGCTGAACGGAGGGCCGGTTTTCCTTTGGGAAGATCGTCGGAACGGAAGCGTTCCAGCCTCCCGTGTCTCCGCTCTCGACCGTCTCGGAAACGCTTTTCTTGCTTGGGGTTATCCCTCTCAGGAGCAGTCGTTGAGGCTTAGCCGCCGAATCCCGGGTTCAGATCAACGCAAGAAAGGCGAAGCTGTCATGGCTCTTTATGAACATGTATTCCTTGCCCGACAGGATATTTCCGCACAGCAGGTCGATGCCCTCGTAGAACAGTACAAGGGTGTTATCGAAGCTAACGGCGGTAAAGTCGGGCGTATCGAAAACTGGGGCCTCAAGTCCCTTACCTATCGCATCAAGAAGAACCGCAAGGCTCACTACGCCCTGATGGACATCGATGCACCGGCCGCTGCCGTCCAGGAAATGGAACGTCAGATGCGTATCAGCGAAGACGTCCTGCGTTACATGACGATCGCTGTTGAAAAGCACGAAGAAGGTCCGTCTGCCATGATGCAGAAGCGCGACCGTGACGACCGTCCGCGCCGCGATGGCGACCGTCCGGAGCGCAGCTTCGGCGATCGTGACCGTGGTCCGCGCCCGGATCGTGGTGACCGCGAAGACCGTCCGCGCCGTCCGCGCGAAGACCGCGTATAAGGAGATTTTGAACAATGTCTGAAGTTTCCTCCGCACCGGTCCGTCGTCCGTTCCATCGCCGTCGCAAGACCTGCCCGTTCTCGGGCGCCAATGCGCCGCGCATCGACTACAAGGACGTCCGTCTCCTGCAGCGCTACATTTCCGAGCGTGGCAAGATCGTTCCGTCCCGCATCACGGCCGTTTCCCAGAAGAAGCAGCGCGAACTCGCCCAGGCGATCAAGCGCGCTCGTTTCCTCGGCCTGCTGCCTTACGTCGTCGCTTAATTCAAGCCGACGCTGCATGAATTGAGGGAAGGCATTCGTGCCTTCCCTTCTCCCTTTCGCGGTGGGCGCGGATCGGAACTCTAAACCCCATGTTGGGGACGGCTTTTGGACCAGAGTGTCGGAAGCATCCTCTAACTGCTCGATACGAAGCAGGACAGCGACGTGAAAAATTTGAACGCTAAAGTGCTGGCCATCGGCGCCCTCGCCGGTCTTACCGCTGCCTTACTCGTGTATGGCGCGACGGTACAGCCGTTGCTGTTCATCCTGTTCGGCGCGCTCTCCGCCCTCCCCATTCTCATTGTCGGCCTCGGCTGGGGCAACATCGCCGTCATCACCGCGGTTGTCGCGGCCGGCATCGTCGGTGCTGTCGGCCAGTCGCCGTCTTTTGGGCTCTTCGCCGTGCTTTTGGCGCTGGTGCCCGCCTGGCTCAGCCATCTGGCCAATCTTGCGCGCCCGGCCTCCGAACTCGGTGGACCGGAGCATCTGACGGCCTGGTATCCGCTCTCGGACATCATGCTGCATCTCTGCGGCCTTGCAGCCGTAGTCATCGTCATTGTCGGCGCGATCATGGGCTACAACGCTGATCTCGTCGGTCAGGTGGTCGATGCCTATGTCAGCGTCATGAACCAGCAGCCGCAGCCCGAGCTTCAGCTTAATCCGGCGGTGATCGACAAGACCAAGTCGCTGATGCTCTACGCCATCCCCCTCGTCTGGGGCATGATCTGGGTCATGATGCTGCTGGCCGCCTATTACATGGCCATCCGCATCGTTGCCGCCTCCAGCCGCAACCTGCGCCCGCGCGAAGACATTCCCTCTGCGCTGCGCATGAACCGCAATGCGATCTTCGTCTTTCTCGCGGCAGTCGTCGCCATGTTTTTCGGCGGCATCCCGGCCTTGATCGGCGCCGCCGCGCTTGGCGCCTTCGGCGCCGGCTTTATCGTTTCCGGCTTCGCTTCACTGCATTATCGCACGCGTGGCAAGGACTGGCGCATCCCCGTGCTGATCCTCTGCTACCTGACGTCGCTGATGCTGACGGTGCCGCTCTTCATCATCCTTGTTCTCGGGCTCTACGATACGCGCAAGGCGATCGCGCTCACCCCGAACAAGAATGCCGAAATACCCAAACAACCAGACACGAAAATCTGACATCTGAAAGGAACACCAAAATGGACGTCATTCTCCTGGAGCGTATCTCCAAGCTCGGCCAGATGGGCGAAGTGGTCAAGGTTCGCGACGGCTTTGCCCGTAACTACCTGCTGCCGCTCGGCAAGGCCCTGCGTGCCAATGCTGCCAACAAGACCCGTTTCGAAGCTGAGCGCGCAACGCTCGAAGCCCGTAACCTCGAGCGCAAGAGCGAAGCCCAGAAGGTTGCCGACGTTCTCGGCGGCAAGTCCTTCATCGTCGTTCGCTCGGCTGGCGAAACCGGCCAGCTCTACGGTTCGGTCGCTGCTCGTGACGTCGTTGAAATCCTCGCCGCTGAAGGCTTCAGCATCGGCCGTAGCCAGGTTCACCTGAACACGCCGATCAAGGCCATTGGCCTGCACGCCGTTGCAATCGGGCTTCACGCTGAAGTCGAAATCACCGTCGAGCTCAACGTTGCCCGTTCCGCTGAAGAAGCCGAACGTCAGACCAAGGGCGAAACCCTCACCTCCGCTGACGCCATCTACGGCGTTGACGAAGACGCCCTGCGTCCGGAAGACTTCTTCGATCCGGAAGCTGACGGCAACGCCGAAGACGACGACGCATAATTTCCAGCCCATTGCTGGATATCAGAAAGCCCGGATCGCGCGATCCGGGCTTTTTATTTGTGCGATCATCGGAGTGGGGCTGAACTCACGCTCTCGTGCCGAGATAGGTTTTCAGCGCTTCCGGCTCGTCAGTCTGAATGGCGGAAACACCGGCGTCGATCAAACGGCCCCAGATTGCCGCCGGATCTTTCAGCGCCGCAGTATCGGTGAAGCCGGCGCAAGTGACCGAGTCGAGAGTGTTCGCCCAGAGCGCGATACCTGCCTCATTGAACCGGTCCTTGAGCTCGGCAACTTGCTGCAGCCGGGCGAAGGTAATCTCACATACAAACGGCTTCAACTTGAAGACGAGTTCGAGCTGAGTTTCGGCATCTGGCTCTTCCAAGCGGGTCTTGGCTATGAAAGGGACCCGGTGTGGCAGCACTTCTTTGTAAACCCATTTCAAGTCTTCGTCCGTCTTAACAGCCGACCAGAAGTCAACCCGCCGATCCATGCCTGCCGCGCGCGCGTAAGCAATGACACCAGGGATGATTTCCTTATGCTTGATATCAAGATGGATAAAAATGCGATCCCGCGCGAGATCAAAGACCTGCCTCAGGCTCGGCAGCTTTTCGTCCGTTAGCGGGTTCGCCTCGCCGCCATCGCGATTGCGCAATCTGAGGCTGGAGAGTTGTTGCAGCGTCAACGCCTCGGGCTCTTGATCAAGCCCGGTCATGCGTTCGAGCGTATCGTCGTGCAACAGGAAGAACTCGCCGTCGCTGCTCCGCCGCACGTCGATTTCGACAACGTCGTAGCCGTCCGAGATGGCCCGCTCGATTGCCAGCAGGCTGTTTTCCGGGGCCGCGCGCCAGTCACCGCGATGGACGGTGATCGCGCAGGATCGATCGGGGTCGGCGATGTAATCGACGTAGGAATGCCTGTTCAAAGCCACGAAATCATTCTCCTTCAACTCCCCAAAAGGCAGAGTGAACCGTCTCATCGACAGACCCCGCCCGCGAGCCTCTTCAATCACACCATTGCTGATTTGGAATGACAGGAGCTACGAAGGAATATCGAAAACGTTTTAGTCGTCGTTGACGCCCACTTCTGGCTGGGAGTCCTTGTCGATCGAGACGACAACCGACATGCCCGGCGCCAGATCATCCGCCAGCGGCTGATCCTTATCGATCTTGATCCTGACGCCGATGCGCTGCGCGACCTTGGTGAAATTGCCGGTCGCGTTGTCAGGCTTGATGACGGCGAATTCCGAGCCCGCCGCCGGCGAGAAGCGCTGGACATGGCCCTTGAGCTGTCGGTGGCCGAGCGCATCGACCGAGATCGTCGCGGGCTGATCGATCTTCATGCCGTCAAGCTGGGTTTCCTTGAAATTGGCGATCACCCAGATATCTCTGGGCACGAGACCCATAAGCTGCGTTCCAGCGGTCACATACTGGCCGAGGCGCACGCCGACTTCTCCGACACGCCCGTCCTGCGGCGCGATAATGGTCGCGTTCTGAAGATCGATCTCGGCGAGCTGCACGGCCGCTTCCGCGCCGCTGACGCCGGCCTCCAGCGAGGCGCGGTTGACGATGATCGTCGTGAGATTCTGCTGGGATACGTCAAGGCCGGACTTCGCCTGGTTCACGGCGGCCTGCGCCTGTTGCAGCGTCGCCTGCGCCTGTTCGGAATCGCTGGTGGTGGACACGCCCTTGGCAACCAGCGTCGTTATACGCTCCGAGGCGAGCTGCGCGCGCTTCAGCCCGGCGTTGGCGCTGTCGATCTGCGCCTGGCTGGAGGCGATGCCGGCCTTGGCGGCCTGCTCCTGCTGCTGCGAATTGGCAAGCGCCGCCTTCTGGCCATCGAGTGTCGCGCGCGCCTGCGCCACCTTCTGCCGATAGATGCGGTCGTCGATCTTGGTCAGCACGTCGCCCTGTTTGACGAGCTTGTAGTCCTTGATCGGCACTTCGGTGATATAGCCGCTGACCTGCGGGCTGATGGTGGTGACATAGCCTTTGACATAGGCATCGTCGGTCGTCTCGACCGAGCTTTTGAAGGGCGGCAGGTGCCAGGCGTAAAGCACCAGCATGACGCCGCCGACGCCGGCGAGAACGGCGATAACTTCGATGGGGGAGCGAACGAGCCTCGACATGGCGCTATTTCATATCCTCAGGGGTTGGATGCCACGGTCTGCGGCCGATCGTCGGCCAGCCGCGCCTTGATGAAGCGATAGAACACATGCAGCGAAAGTCCGGCAAGCGACACGACAGCGATTATACCTGCAACCAGGAAAGCATCGGCATAGGCAAGCGTGTTGGCCTCGCGGGTGACTTGCGCGCCGAGCAGCGCCAATCCCTCGCCCTTCAGGAGCGCGCTATCACCAATCACCTTGCCGTAGGATGATGAAAGCTGGCTGACACGCTGGGCAACGTGCGGATCGGTCAGCAGCACACGCTCGGTCAGCACGGCGGAATGGAATTTTTCGCGGATGACGATCAATGTCCCGTAAAATGCCGAGGCGATCAAGCCGCCGATGCTCTGCGTGAAGGTGAAGACCACGAAGAAGGTCACCAGATAAGGCGGGCCTTTCGAAAAGGCCGCCTTGAAGCCCTCTGACATGGAAGGCGGCAGGAAAAGGGCCGCGCCCGCCGCCACCAGCGCCTGGCTGAGAAACATCTGTTCGGGCCGGGTCAGCGTAGTGACCTGCGCATCCATGAAGGCACCCGCTGCCATCATGACGAGCGCTGCAAACTGGATCTGCCAGCTCAGCCCATAGCGCATCAGCACCGTGCAGACGAGGCCGCCGAAAATCGTAAAAACCAGGATGATCCAATAGAGCATCGAGAGCTGGTCATAGAGCAGGCCGACGGCATTCTGATAGAACGTCATGATGATCGCGCTCTGCTCGCCGAAGATGATGCGAAAGAGCAGAAGAATGCCGGTCAGATGCAGGATCGCCGGACTGAGCAGCCAGCGGACGTCGATCAGCGGCGTCGGCCTGCGCAACTCGATGACGGCGGCGAGCGTCAGGCTGGCGATACTGATCGCCGACAGCACGCCGAGCCAAGGTACCTCCAGCCACCAGTAGAGCCGCCCGACCGAGAGAACGACGGCCAGACAGCCGAAACCAATCGCGACCAGCAGATAGCTGATGATATCCCCGAAGACGATGACCTTTACACGCGGCGGCGGCGTCAGCGGCAGCAGATAGATGATCGGCATCACCAGCAACGCCAATGCCATCTCCAGCGTATAGAGCCCGCGCCATTCGCCATGGTCGAGCAGCGACGGCGAGACGAGACGCGTGATGGGGGCGGCCAGCAGCGTATTCATCATCGCCAGGCTGACGCCGATCGTCATCTTCCTGGCCGGCTCGAAGGCTTCCAGCATATAGAGGAAGCCGAGCGTCGAAAGCGGTGCCGCTGCAATGCCGCTCAGGAAGCGGACGACCACGGCCGATTGCAGGTCGGAGACGAAGAGATTGAGCAGCGAGGCGACGACAAAGCCGATAATGCTGACCTCAGCAAAATTGCGTACGCCATACTGCATGCGGATCTTCACCAGCGCGATGGCGAGACTGACGTTCGGCGCCATATAGGCGGCCGACAGCCATACCGATTCGGTCGTCGTCGCGGCGATCGAACCTTGGATCTGGGTGAGATTGGCAAGAGCGAGATTGAGACCGAGGCCTTGCGTCAGGAAGAACAGGACGGATGCCAGGATGTAGAGCAGCATCTTCCAGCCGGGCATGGGCAGTGGAGCGGCTTGGACGGCAGGTGCGGCGACGGTGGCTTCCGCATTTGCGATCGGGCCTGGCTCACCGCTCATACGTCACCTCATGACTTGCCCACATTCTGCAGATTCGCAGTCATGGCGCGGATGACCTTGAGAGCCATGCCGATATCCTCGTCCGGAATTCCCTGCAAGATATCCGCGCGCACGCCACTGGCAAGAGCCTCAACTTCGGCGGCCACGACTTTTCCGGATTCCGTCATAAAAATCTGCTTGGCACGCCGATCCGACGGCACCGCGCGGCGCTCGATGAAATTCTGCGCCTCCATGGCGTCGAGAATGCGGACCAGCGTCGGGGTCTCAAGCTCAAGCTCGTCGGCGAGTTCCCGCTGATTGATGCCGTCACGGCGCGACAGCTTATGGAAAACCCTGGCTCTCGCCAATGTCATTCCATGCTCGCGCACCAGGCTGTCGAACGCCGCCCTAAGCTTCCGATTAAAGGCGGAAAGCTCGTCGAAGATTTCTCGGCGTTGTGGATGACCCGGCATATACCTGCTTTATATGATTAAAAACCTACCCTATTTCTAGGAAATAGCTGGATTTTTTCATTTTTACAAGGGCGCCCGCCAGTTTACCGATGTATGCCGAGGCCGGCTGGGTTAAAATCTTCGCCAGACATTCTGCATAAGTGATTCGCGTGTCGGCAATTCCATTGCAAGCCAGCGACAAAGACTTTTTTACTGCGGAGAGTTTGTCCCTGTGGATGAGTGGAACAACGTGAATAGCACGAGCGAATTCGTCTCGCGCGCCACGCTGAGGCTCTTCTGCAATTGACCGTGACACCGGAACATCGCAAACCATTCGGCACACCAAGAGACGAAGAGACGGAAAATGAACGAAGCCGCGCGCAACATTGCCGCCATTGCTCCCGCCGAAGCGCATTACCGCGAGGCGCCGAACAATATCGAGGCGGAGCAGGCCCTGCTCGGTGCTATTCTCGTCAACAATGACGCCTATTACCGTGTCTCCGACTTCCTGAAGCCTATCCATCTCTATGAGCCGCTGCATCGGAAGATCTACGAAGTGGCAGGCGATATCATCCGCATGGGCAAGACCGCCAATCCGGTGACGATCAAGACCTTCTTGCCCGCCGACGACAAGGTCGGCGACATGACCGTGGCACAATATCTCGCCCGCCTCGCCACCGAAGCCGTGTCGATCATCAATGCCGAGGACTATGGCCGCGCCATCTATGATCTTGCGCTGCGCCGCGCCTTGATCACCATCGGCGAAGACGTGGTCAACATCGCCTATGACGCACCGCTCGACATGCCGCCGCAGACGCAGATCGAGGATACCGAGCGCCGACTGTTCGAACTTGCCGAAAACGGCCGCTACGACGGCGGCTTCCAGGCCTTCAACGATGCCGTGGCATTGGCGATCGACATGGCGGCCGTTGCCAAGGAGCGCGATGGCGGCCTGTCTGGCATTTCCACCGGCATTCATTCGCTCGACAGCAAGATGGGCGGCCTGCAGCGTTCGGACTTGATCATCCTTGCCGGACGTCCCGGCATGGGTAAGACCTCGCTTGCGACCAACATCGCCTATAACATCGCCGCCGCCTTCGAAGGCGAAGTGCAGCCGGACGGCTCCACCAAGGCGAAGAACGGCGGCGTCGTCGGCTTCTACTCACTGGAAATGTCGTCCGAACAGCTCGCCACCCGTATCATCTCCGAGCAGACGGAAGTCTCCTCGTCGAAGATCCGCCGCGGCGACATCAACGATGCCGACTTCGAAAAGCTGGTGGCATGCTCGATGATGATGCAGAAGGTGCCGCTTTTCATCGACCAGACCGGCGGCATCTCCATCGCCCAGCTGTCTGCGCGCGCGCGGCGCCTGAAGCGACAGCGCGGCCTCGACGTTCTCGTGGTCGACTACGTGCAGCTGATGACCGGCTCGGGGAAATCGAACGAGAACCGCGTCCAGGAAATCACCCAGATCACCACCGGCCTGAAGGCGCTCGGCAAGGAGCTGAACGTTCCGATCGTGGCCCTTTCGCAGCTCTCACGCGCGGTCGAAAGCCGCGACGACAAGCGACCGCAGCTGTCCGACCTTCGCGAATCCGGCTCGATCGAGCAGGACGCCGACGTGGTGCTTTTCGTGTTCCGCGAGGAATATTACGTCAAGAACTCCGAACCGCGCGATCCGGCCGATCCGAAATATGCCGAATGGGAAGCCCTGTTCGAAAAGGTGAAGGGCACGGCCGATGTCATCATCGCCAAGCAGCGCCACGGGCCGACCGGCACGGTGAAGCTCGCCTTCCAGTCGGAATTCACGCGCTTCGCCGACCTCGCCGACCCGTCCTTCTCACCCTATGAAGAGCACTGATGAGGGCCGCCCACTGCACACATGTGCAGTGCAGCACTTTCTCTTTGCAGCGATGATCACTATTCTGGCCGGAGCAATAGTCCCCTCCGGCCATTTCTCGTTCAGGCGGTTTCATGACAGATAGTTTCAACGACAATGACGCTTTTGCCGCGGCCGGCCTACGACTGACGGTCGATCTGGACGCCCTTGTCGAGAACTGGCGCGACATGGCGCACCGCTCCGGACGCGCCCGCGCCTCCGCCGTCGTCAAGGCGGACGCCTATGGGCTGGGGATCGAGGATGTCGGCGAAGCGCTCTATCTGGCCGGCGCCCGCGATTTCTTCGTCGCGACCGCCGACGAGGGCGTGACCTTACGGCTCTACGCGCCCGATGCCCGCATCTTCGTACTCTGCGGCATCTGGCCGGGCATGGAACGGGTCTTCTTCGAAAACGACCTCGTGCCGGTCATCGCCTCGGAAGAGCAACTCACCTTCTGGATGTCGGTTCTCTCGGATTATGGCGACT
Organism: Rhizobium sp.; assembly: GCA_036383055.1. Lineage (GTDB taxonomy): Bacteria > Pseudomonadota > Alphaproteobacteria > Rhizobiales > Rhizobiaceae > Rhizobium. The sequence goes on from DASVPC010000316.1 coordinate 33,261, forward strand.
ATCCCTGCGCGCTGCAGGTCGACACCGGTTTCAACCGGCTCGGTCTGCCGATGGAGGACGCGCTGGCGCTCGCCGACGACGTCTCACGCCCGGCGAGCTTTGCGCCGGTGCTGGTGATGAGCCATCTCGCCTGCGGCGACGATCCCGCCAACCCGATGAACCGGCAGCAGCTGGAGGCCTTTCGCAAGGTGAGCGCCGCCTTCGAAGGCATCGAGGCGAGCCTCGCCAACTCCGCCGGCATCTTTCTCGGCCCGGAATATCATTTCGACCTTACCCGTCCCGGCATCGCCATCTATGGCGGCGAAGCGGTTCCCGGCATCGCCAATCCGATGCGGCCGGTCGCGACGGCCGAAGCGCGCATCATCCAGACCCGCTTCGTGAAATCAGGTGAGACCGTGAGTTACGGACGGGCGATGCAGTTGACACGCAACAGCCGGCTGGCGATCGTTTCCGCCGGCTATGCGGACGGCTATATGCGCAGCCAGTCGAGCGGCGGCGTGCCGCTGCGTCAGACCGACGTGCCCGGCGGTTACGGCTTCATCGCCGGCCACAAGGTTCCTGTCGCCGGTCGCATCACCATGGACCTCACCATCTTCGACATCACCGATCTGCCGGACAATCTCGTCCGCGCCGGCGACTATGTCGAGCTTTTCGGCAGCAACATTGCCGTCGACGACGCGGCCCGCGCGGCCGGTACGATCGGCTATGAAATGCTGACCAGCCTGGGGCTCCGGCACGAGCGGCGGTATGTTTCGGAAGAAGCCGAAGAGTAGGAATCTAGCCGGCTAGATGCTATATGGAGGCAAAGGAGACTGTCATGGCGACTATTCATCTGAATGATGGTGACAAAGCCTTTATCGAAGAACAAGTGAAGGCCGGCCATTATGAAGACGCCGATGCCGTTCTCCATGCCGGTCTCAGGCTTCTACGCAGTCAGAAAGCCAAGCTTACCGAGTTGCGTGCCATGATCGGTGAGGCTGATCGGCAAATCGAAAATGGAGAATACGTCAGCTTTTCCTCTACTGACGATCTGACCGATTACATCGTCAAGAAGGCTATGGCGCGCAAGTGATCCGAAGCAGGCGTTTCTCGCTTTCCACTGATGCTATAAACGACCTCATCAACATCTACGATTATATTGCTGAAAAGAATCCAGTCGCAGCACGGCGGTTGGTGAGCGGCCTTGAAACCAAAATAAAATCGCTCGCTAAATCCGGGAACTCCGGCGTTTCCCGTGATTGGGTCACGCCTGGTCTACGGGCGTTTCCCTATCGTGATCGGCGCATCTATTTCCGTGTTGATGAAACGACACCGTACGTCCTGCGAATCGTACATGGGCATCAGACGATCAATCCTGACGATTTCGAAGTAGACAATGATCGCTGATGGCCAATCTCGTCTAACACGCAATGATCGCAGGCGATCCATCACCCTCCATCAAAAAGACCATCGTAAAGGCTGATACGAAAATCATTAGTTTTGATAGGCCGCGAAAGACATTATCTGAGAGCCGGTCGCGATTCGCTTTGAAGAGCGAAGCATTCGAACATTGAGAACAGCATCCGATGGCAAAAGCCCGTACACAATTCCTCTGCCAGAACTGCGGCACGATCCACAATCGCTGGGCGGGCAAATGCGACGGCTGCGGCGAATGGAACACCATCGTCGAGGAAGATCCGATGGGCGGCATCGGCGGCGGTCCCGCCAAGGTGCCGAAGAAGGGCCGGCCGGTGACGCTGACGGCGCTGTCCGGCGAAATCGAGGAAGCGCCGCGCATCCATACCGGCATCTCCGAGCTTGATCGGGCGACCGGCGGCGGTTTCGTGCGCGGTTCGGCCGTGCTGGTCGGCGGCGATCCCGGCATCGGCAAATCAACACTGTTGATGCAGGCGGCTGCGGCCCTTGCTCGGCGCGGGCACAAAATCGTCTATGTCTCCGGGGAAGAGGCCGTGGCGCAGGTTCGCCTTCGCGCGCAGCGGCTGCATGCCGCCGATACCGATGTGATGCTCGCCGCCGAAACCAATGTCGAGGATATCCTGGCGACGCTTGCCGAGGGCAAGCGGCCGGATCTCGTCATCATCGATTCGATCCAGACGCTGTGGAGCGAGCTTGCAGAATCCGCGCCCGGCACGGTGACGCAGGTGCGGACCGGCGTGCAGGCGATGATTCGCTTTGCCAAGCAGACTGGCGCCGCGATGGTGCTGGTCGGCCATGTCACCAAGGACGGCCAGATCGCCGGCCCGCGCGTCGTCGAGCATATGGTCGACGCCGTTCTCTATTTCGAAGGCGATCGCGGCCATCACTACCGCATCCTGCGCACGGTGAAGAATCGCTTCGGCCCGACCGACGAGATCGGCGTCTTCGAAATGTCCGACATGGGCCTGCGCGAAGTCGCCAATCCGTCCGAACTCTTCCTCGGCGAGCGCAATTCCAAATCACCGGGTGCCGCCGTCTTTGCCGGCATGGAAGGCACGCGGCCGATATTGGTCGAAGTACAGGCGCTGGTCGCCCCGACATCGCTCGGAACGCCGAGGCGCGCCGTCGTCGGCTGGGATTCGGCGCGCCTGTCGATGATTCTCGCGGTTCTCGAAGCGCATTGCGGCGTCAGGCTCGGCCAGCACGATGTCTATCTCAATATTGCAGGCGGTTATCGCATTTCCGAGCCGGCTGCCGACCTTGCCGTCGCTTCTGCACTGGTTTCATCCCTGGCCGGTATTGCCCTTCCTGCCGATTGCGTCTATTTCGGCGAAGTCAGCCTGTCGGGCGCCGTCCGGCCGGTTGCGCAAACCGGCCAGCGCCTCAAGGAAGCCGAGAAGCTGGGATTTTCTGCAGCGCTTCTCCCGACGGCCTCCGCCGACCTGCCGAAAGGCAATGGCGGACGTTGGAGCGAGATCGACAGCCTGCCGGATCTGGTGGCGCGCATCGCTGGATCGAAGGGCGCGCTGAAGCGTGCGGAAGACGAAGACTGAGCCTTACTTCAGCCGTTCTTGACGGCAAGAGAGGCGCATAGTGAGGCCGATGGCAGCCATGCTTGGCATGGCAAGTCTTGGAGTGAATTATACATGCCCATTACGATTTTCGACGGTATTGTTATCGGCGTCATCCTGTTCTCCGCCGTTCTGGCCATGGTGCGCGGATTTTCCCGTGAAATCCTCTCGATCGTCAGTTGGGGCGGTTCGGCCGTCGCCGCCTACTATCTCTATTCGCTGCTCGTACCCTATGCGCTGCGCTATACGGCGGACACGCGCATCGCGACGATCGCCTCAGCAGCCGTCATCTTCCTCATCGCGCTGATCATCATTTCCTTCATCACCATCAGGATCGCCGACTTCATCATCGACAGCCGTATCGGCGCGCTGGATCGCACCCTCGGCTTTCTGTTCGGCGCCGCCCGCGGCCTGCTGCTGATGGTCGTCGTCGTAGCCTTCTGGAACTGGCTGGTCGCACCGCCGGCCCGTCCTGATTGGGTCAACAACGCAAAATCGAAGCCTTTCCTCGATTCGATGGTCGAAAAGCTGAAGTCCGCGCTTCCCGAGAACGTCCAGGCGATGCTTCCGGCCGAGATCATCAACAAGATCGCGCCGAACCAGCAGCAGTCGCAGCCACAAGATAGTGGCGCGACGAACGATACGGCACCGTCCGACGACGCACCTGCGCCGCAAACGAATAACTAACAGTGCGTTTACAGGCTTGACCCGCCGGGCGATAATCGCCATGTGAACGCCATGAAAACCGAAGATCCGGCCCGATAACCTTTCCGGCCGGATTTTCAGCTATTTTTGCATTCAGTAGCGATGCCGCCCCGACCCACCCATGTTGAGAGCAAAGGTCCTGCAGCCATGACCCATTCCCTTTCCATCGAGGATGATATCGACGGCGATACGCTGCATGAAGAGTGCGGCGTATTCGGCATTCTAGGCCACCCCGATGCGGCAACGCTGACGGCGCTCGGCCTGCATGCCCTGCAACATCGCGGTCAGGAAGCGGCCGGCATCGTCTCCTTCGACGGCCAGCGCTTCCACTCAGAACGGCGCATGGGTCTCGTCGGCGATCATTACACCGATCCCGCGACGCTTGCCCGCCTGCCCGGCGACCGGTCGATGGGCCATGTGCGCTACTCGACGACGGGCGAAACCATCCTGCGCAACGTGCAGCCGCTGTTCGCCGAACTGGAAGTTGGCGGCATCGCGATTGCTCATAACGGCAATTTCACCAACGGCCTGACCATGCGCCGCCAGCTGATCGCCGACGGTGCGATCTTTCAGGCGACGTCAGATACAGAAGTCGTCCTCCATCTCATCGCCCGCTCCAAGCAGGCCTCCTCCTCCGACCGCTTCATCGATGCGATCCGCCAGATGGAAGGCGGCTATTCAATGCTCGCCATGACGCGCACGAAATTGATCGCGGCGCGCGACCCGATCGGCATCCGGCCGCTGGTCATGGGCGAACTCGACGGCAAGCCGATCTTCTGTTCGGAAACCTGCGCGCTCGACATCATCGGCGCCAAATACGTCCGCGACATCGAAAACGGCGAAGTCGTCATCTGCGAGATCCAGCCGGATGGCTCGATCACCATCGATGCCCGCAAGCCTGAGGTCACCAAGCCCGAGCGGCTCTGCCTGTTCGAATATGTCTATTTCGCCCGTCCCGATTCCGTGGTCGGCGGCCGCAACGTCTATGTTACCCGCCGGAACATGGGCATCAACCTTGCCAGGGAAGCTCCCGTCGAGGCCGATGTCGTCGTGCCCGTGCCGGATGGCGGCACACCGGCGGCCATCGGCTATGCGCAGGAAAGCGGCATTCCCTTCGAGCTCGGCATCATCCGCAACCACTATGTCGGCCGCACCTTCATCGAGCCCACGCAGCAGATCCGCGCTTTCGGTGTGAAGCTCAAGCATTCCGCCAACCGCGCCATCATCGAAGGCAAGCGCGTCATTCTGGTGGATGATTCCATCGTGCGCGGCACCACCTCTGTGAAGATCGTGCAGATGATCCGCGATGCCGGCGCTCGCGAAGTGCATGTCCGCGTCGCCAGCCCGATGATCTTCCATCCGGATTTCTACGGCATCGACACGCCGGACGCTGAAAAACTGCTCGCCAATCAGTACAACAGCCTGAAGGCGATGGGCGACTTCATCGGTGCCGACTCGCTGGCCTTTCTGTCGATCGATGGCCTCTACCGCGCCGTCGGCGGCGCGCCGCGCGACAATGCGCAGCCGCAGTTCACCGACCATTATTTCACCGGCGACTATCCGACCCGCTTGCTCGATCGGGACAGCACCAGCAATGTGCGCAAGCTCTCCATGCTTGCCAGCAACGGCTGACCCCGGTAACCGCTGAAAAGGGGCATTTTTCTGCCCCTTTCCTTCCCCAGAGCATTCGGATCCAGGCAGCATGAGCGTCAATCTCAAGGACAAGATCGCCCTCGTTACCGGCGCATCGCGCGGTATCGGCTATTTCACCGCACTGGAACTCGCCAAGGCCGGCGCGCATGTGATTGCCTGCGCCCGCACGGTGGGCGGCCTTGAAGAGCTCGACGACGCCATCAAGGCCGTCGGCGGGTCCGCGACGCTCGTACCTTTCGATCTCGCCGACATGAATGCGATCGATGCGCTCGGCGCATCGATCTTCGAGCGCTGGGGCAAGCTCGATATCCTCGTTGCCAATGCCGGCGTGCTCGGCGTGATCTCGCCGATCGGCCATATCGAGGCCAAGGTGTTCGAGAAGGTGATGACCGTCAACGTTACCGCAACCTGGCGGCTGATCCGCTCGGTCGAGCCGCTGCTGATGCGCTCAGACGCCGGCCGCGCCATCATCCTGTCGTCGGCGGCCGCCCATCGCTGCCGGCCCTTCTGGGGCGCCTACTCGGCCTCCAAGGCCGCCGTCGAGGCGCTCGCCCGCACCTGGGCCGGAGAAACACAGAGCACGGCGCTGCGCATCACCAGCGTCGACCCCGGCGCCACCCGCACCGCCATGCGCGCCCAGGCTATGCCCGGTGAGGACCCGGACACACTGCCGCATCCCCGCGACGTGGCCCAGGCCATCCTGCCGCTCGCCGGTGCGGATGTCACGGAAACCGGCAAGCTCTTCGTCGTGCGCGAGAACAAGCTCGTCGATTACCGGATGCCGGAATAAGACACCTTCTCCCCCGCGGGGAGAAGGTCGAGCGAAGCTCGGGTTGAGGGGGCGTTGCACCGTAAGGGTTGCTCTTCGCTTTAACTCAGGCCGCTCCGAGCTAGCGCTCGTCGCCCCCCTCATCCGACCCTTCGGGCCACCTTCTCCCCGAGGGGAGAAGGAGAGATTGGGCTCTTGACCAATCACCACAGTCGAGCGATAAAGCCTGCCATGAAAACGGTTATCTGCATTATCTGCCGGAAAATTATTCGCTAGCGCTTCGCTGGCCTGGCCGTTTTCGTCTCCCAAAATCCAAGATGACAAACGCCCCGGCCTGCCGGTGACGATATTTTTCGGATTTATGCCTTTGGGAGAATGAAATGGGTACCGAGCCACAACTGAAGCTGTACAACACGCTGACGCGCGAAAAGGTCGACTTTCAGCCGATCGATCGCGAGAACGTGCGCCTGTATGTCTGCGGCCCGACCGTTTATGATTTCGCCCATATCGGCAATGCGCGCCCTGCCATCGTCTTCGATGTGCTCTTCCGGTTGCTCAGGCAGGTCTATGGCGAAAGCCACGTTACCTATGCGCGCAACATCACCGACGTCGACGACAAAATCAACGCACGGGCGCTGCGCGATCATCCCGGCCTGCCGCTGAACGAGGCGATCCGCCTGGTCACCGAGAAGACCGAGACGCAGTATTATCAGGATACGACCGCACTCGGCTGCCTGGAGCCGACGGTGCAGCCACGGGCGACGGACAATATCGCAGAGATGATCGCGATCATCGAGAAGCTGATCGCCAGGGGCCATGCCTATCAGGCGGCCGGCGAAGTGCTGTTCGATACAAAATCCATGGCCGATTATGGCCAGCTCTCGAAGCGCAATCTCGATGAGCAGCAGGCCGGCGCGCGCATCGCTGTCGATGCTCATAAGAAGAGCCCCGGCGACTTCGTGCTCTGGAAGCTGTCCGCCGACAACGAACCCGGCTGGGAAAGCCCCTGGGGCCGTGGCCGTCCCGGCTGGCATATCGAATGTTCGGCCATGAGCGGCCGCTATCTCGGCGATGTCTTCGACATTCATGGCGGCGGTCTGGACCTGATCTTCCCGCACCATGAAAACGAGATCGCCCAGTCGCGTTGCGCGCATGGCACGGACGTGATGGCGAATGTCTGGATGCACAACGGCTTCCTGCAGGTCGAAGGCCGCAAGATGTCAAAGTCGGAAGGCAATTTCGTCACCATCTACGAATTGCTGCAAACGGAGAAACTCGGCGGACGGACCTGGCCGGGCGAAGTGCTGCGCCTTGCCATGCTGATGACGCACTATCGCGAGCCGATCGACTTCTCCGTGAAGCGGCTGGAAGAGGCCGAACGGCTTCTCGCCAAGTGGCCGGCGGCGGACATCGGCGATGCCAAGCCGGACGCCGCCGTATTGGCCGCCCTTGCCGACGACCTCAACACCGTCGTCGCCATCCAGGCGCTGCATGCCCTCGCGCAAGCCGCCAATGCCGATGCGAGCATCTTGCCTGTGTTTGCGGCAAGTGCGGCATTGCTCGGCCTGCTGCCCGAAAAGGTCGAGATGGACGACGCCGTCGCTTCAGAGATCGATGCACGGGTGCGGGCACGTCTGGAACTGCTGAAAGCGAAGAACTTTGCCGAGGCAGACAAGGTCCGTGACGCGCTTTTGGCTGAAGGCATTCAGCTGAAGGACGGCAAGGACGCGGCGACGGGCGAGCGTATCACGACCTGGGAGGTCAAGCGGTGAGTGTGACCTACACCGGCGGCTGTCAGTGCGGTGCGGTTCGTTTCCGGGTGCGGGGCGAACTCAAGGACGCGTCGATCTGTCATTGCCGCATGTGCCAGAAGGCGTTTGGCGCCTATTATGCCCCCTTCGTCTCGACGCGCGGCGCCGAGCTTGTTTGGACGCGGGGAGAGCGGAAGACGTTCCGGTCGTCGAATTTCGTCGAGCGTGGCTTCTGCGGTGATTGCGGCACGCCGCTGACCTATGAGGCGCCGGACGGCATGGCGGTCGCAGCGGGCGCCTTCGATGATCCCTCGCTGCTGCCGCCAGTGGTGCAATTCGGCACGGAAGGCAAAATCGGCTTCGTCGATGGGCTGCATCTGCTGCCGGGCCGCCGGACGGAAGAGGATGCGGAACAGGCGCCATTTGTACTGGAGCTTGTGTCGTATCAGCATCCGGATCACGATACGGCAACATGGCCGGCGGAGACAGTTCAATGACGAAGGCGGCAGGATATAGCGGTGGATGCCAATGCGGTGCGGTTCGCTATCGAACCGCCGGTGCGCTTGGTTATCCGCATCTTTGCCATTGCCGCATGTGCCAGAAAGCCTCCGGCAACTATGCTCTGCCGCTGGGCAGCGCCAAGCTTGCGGATTTCGAGCTGACGCGCGGCGAGCCCTCGTGGTTTCATTCGTCCGATCTCGTGCGCCGCGGCTTTTGCGGCACCTGCGGCACGCCATTGTTCTATGATATTCCCGGCGCGGACTCCATCAATGTGACGCTCGGCTCGCTGGACGAGCCGATGGCGGTCAAGCCCGTCGCGCAATCGAATCTCGGGACAAAAATGCCGTGGTTCCATGCATTGGATGGGCTCCCGGTGGAACCGGATGGCGACGAGGCCGAGCGCACCGAGGCCATCCGCGCGTCCAACCATCAGCATCCCGATCACGATACCCAAACCTGGCCACAGGAGAAGCGCCATGACTGAAGTCACCAGAAGCGGAGGATGCCAGTGCGGCGCGGTGCGGTTTCGCATTCGCGGCCAGCTCGGGCGCCCCTCGATCTGCCATTGCCGCATGTGCCAGAAGCAGTTCGGCAGCTTCTTCTCTGCCCTGGTGACGGCACCGGCCGACGGCCTGGAATGGAGCCGTGGCGAGCCAACCTATTTCCAGTCTTCGGTCAACATCGAACGCGGCTTCTGCAAGAATTGCGGCACGCCGCTGACCTATCGCCATCCCGGCGGCGTGGAGATCGCCATTGGCGCCTTCGACGAGCGCGACGATCTGGCGCCGCAGATCCAGGTGAACCACGCCTCGCGTCTGCCCTGGGTCGAAACCATTTTCCAGCAGCCGGTGCATCAGGATCCTGATTTCTACGCCCAACAGGAGCGGATCATCTCCTTCCAGCACCCAGACCATGACACCAACGTCTGGCCCTCGGAAGGGCTGAAAATATGACGGAAGTGTTGCGCACGCTTTACCCGGAAATCGAGCCCTATGCCTCGGGCCATCTCGATGTCGGCGACGGCCATGTCATCTATTGGGAACGTGTCGGCACGCCCGGCGCCAAGCCGGCTGTCTTCCTGCATGGCGGTCCGGGCGGCGGCATTTCGCCGAGTCATCGGCGGCTGTTCGATCCGGCGCTCTACGACGTGACATTGTTCGACCAGCGTGGCTGCGGCAAATCCACGCCGCATGCGGAGCTGGAAGCCAACACCACCTGGCACTTGGTCGATGATATCGAGCGGCTGCGCGAAATGGCTGGTGTCGACAAATGGCTGGTATTCGGTGGCTCCTGGGGATCGACGCTGGCGCTCGCCTATGCGGAGACCTATCCCGAACATGTTTCGGAACTGGTCGTACGCGGCATCTATACGCTGACCAAAGCAGAGCTCGACTGGTATTATCAGTTCGGCGTCTCGGAAATGTTCCCGGAAAAGTGGGAGCGCTTCGTCGCACCGATCCCGCCGGAAGAGCGCTACGAGATGATGCTCGCCTATCACCGCCGGCTGACGCATGAGGACAAGGCGGCACGTCTCGAGGCCGCCAAGGCCTGGGCGATATGGGAGGGCGAGACCATCACGCTTCTGCCGGACCCTGCGACCAGCACGCCGTTCGAAGACGCGGAATTCGCGCATGCTTTCGCGCGCATCGAAAACCACTTCTTCGTCAATGCCGGCTGGATGGAGGAAGGCCAGCTGCTGCGCGATGCCTATAGGTTGAAGGACATTCCCGGCGCCATCGTCCATGGCCGCTATGACATGCCCTGCCCGGCCAAATATGCCTGGGCGCTGCACAAGGCCTGGTCGAAAGCGGAGTTTCACCTGATCGAAGGCGCGGGGCATGCCTATTCCGAGCCCGGCATCCTCGATCAGCTGATCCGCGCGACGGATAAGTTTGCCGGGAAAATTTGATCCGGAAAGGCCCTCTCCCCGTTAACGGGGAAAGGGAGCGACTGAGCAAGAAGAAACCGGCTCGCCGGAGGAAACGGTATGACACGCGAAAAAATCTATCTCTTCGACACGACCTTGCGCGACGGGCAGCAGACGCCCGGCATCGACTTTTCGGTCGAGGACAAGATTTCGATCGCCACTATGCTGGATGAATTCGGCCTCGATTATGTCGAGGGCGGCTATCCCGGTGCGAACCCGACCGATACCGCCTTCTTTGACGAGAAGAGGACGCAGACGGCCTCCTTCGTCGCCTTCGGCATGACCAAGCGCGCCGGCGTTTCCGCCTCCAACGATCCGGGGCTGGCGAGCCTCCTGCAAGCCAAGGCCGACGCCATCTGTTTTGTCGCCAAGAGCTGGGACTATCATGTCAAGGTCGCGCTCGGCTGCACCAACGAGGAAAACCTCGAAAGCATCGCTGAAAGCGTCAAGGCGGCCATCGGTGCGGGCAAGGAAGCGCTGGTCGACTGCGAGCATTTCTTCGATGGCTACAAGGCCAATCCGACCTATGCGCTCGCCTGTGCCAAGACGGCCTATGACGCCGGCGCGCGCTGGGTGGTGCTCTGCGACACCAATGGCGGCACGCAACCACCGGAAGTGCGCGCCATCGTCGAGGCCGTGATCGCCGAAGGTGTTCCGGGGCACTGTCTTGGCATTCATGCCCATAATGATACCGGCCAGGCGGTCGCCAATTCGCTTGCCGCCGTCGAAGCCGGCGTGCGGCAGATCCAGGGCACCCTGAACGGCATCGGCGAGCGCTGCGGCAATGCCAACCTGATCACGCTGATCCCGACGCTGGCACTGAAGAGAACCTATAGCGAGCGCTTCGAAACGGCGATCGACAGCGAACGGCTGCTTGGCCTTACCGGCCTGTCGCATGCCTTCGACGAGTTGCTGAACCGTTCGCCGGATCATCAGGCTCCCTATGTCGGCGCCTCCGCCTTTGCCACCAAGGCCGGCATCCATGCCTCGGCACTGTTGAAGGACCCGCGCACCTATGAGCATGTGCCGCCGGAAAGCGTCGGCAATTTCCGCAAGGTCATGGTCTCCGACCAGGGCGGCAAGTCGAATTTCATCAATGCGCTGAAGCGGCGCGGCATCGAGGTCGGCAAGGACGACCCGAAGCTCGACCGGCTGATCCAGATCGTTAAGGAACGGGAAGCCACGGGTTACGCCTATGAAGGCGCCGACGCCAGCTTCGAGCTTCTGGCCCGCCGCACACTCGGCACCATTCCGGAGTTCTTCGCCGTCGATGGCTTCCGCGTCATGGTCGAGCGCCGCTTCGATTCCCATGGCCGGGTGAAGAC
>DASVPC010000317.1:0-1853 GCA_036383055.1 Rhizobium sp.
GATCTACACCGGCCCGACCTCGACGACGGCCGAAGGCCAGATCGAAGTCATCAATTCGCTGATCGCACAGGGCGTAGATGCCATCGCCATCTCTGCCAACGATCCGGACGCTGTCGTCCCTGCCCTCAAGAAGGCAACGCAGCGCGGCATCAAGGTTATCTCCTGGGACTCCGGTGTGGCCCCGGCCGGCCGCATCCTACAGCTGAACCCATCCTCGAACGCGCTGATCGGCAAGATGTGCCTGACGCTCGCCAAGGATCATCTTGACGGCGGCAAGGGCGATTTCGCCATCCTGTCGGCAACCACCACCTCGACCAACCAGAACATCTGGATCGGCGAGATGAAGAAGCAACTGAAGGACTTCCCGGGCCTCAACCTCATCACCACCGTCTATGGCGACGACCTCTCGGACAAGAGCTACCGCGAAGCCCAGGGCCTCCTGACCTCGCATCCGGAAGTCAAGGTCATCGTCGCACCAACGACCGTTGGCGTGCTCGCCGCTTCGCAGGCCGTCAAGGATGCCGGCAAGATCGGCAAGGTCTACGTGACCGGTCTCGGCCTGCCATCCGAAATGGCCGGCGCCATCAAGTCGGGCGCGACGAAGGAATTCGCGATCTGGAACCCGATCGACCTCGGCTATTCGGCAACGCAGATCGCCTATCGCCTCGTCAAGGGTGAGACCACCGGCAAGCCGGGCAGCGAGATCAATGCCGGCCGTATGGGCAAGATCAAGGTCGGCGAAAACAGCGAAGCCGCCATGGCCGATCCTTTCGTCTACAACGCTTCGAATATCGATCAGTTCTCCAAGGTTTTCTGATCGAAACCTTGTTCGCAGCCCTCCGGCGGCCTCGGCCGCCGGACTTGGTTTCACCCTATTCGGTACATTGCTGATGACCACAGTCCTTCAACGACCCGCCACAGGTACGCCAATGGTGGACAGCACAGCCATTCTGGAAATGCGCGGCATTTCGCAGATCTTCCCCGGCGTGAAGGCGCTCGACGGCGTCAGCATCTCGCTTTATCTCGGCAAGGTCACCGCGCTTATCGGCGAGAACGGCGCCGGCAAGTCGACGCTCGTCAAGATCCTCACCGGCATCTACCGCCCGAACGAAGGCGAAGTCCTCGTCGATGGCAAGCCGACCACGTTTCATAGCGCCCAGGCCGCCATCGATGCCGGCGTCACCGCCATTCACCAGGAAACCGTGCTCTTCGACGAGCTGACAGTTGCCGAAAACATCTTTCTCGGCCACGCACCGCGCACCAAATTCCGCACCATCGACTGGAAGACGATGAACAGCCGCGCAAGGCAGCTGCTGGAATCGCTGGAAAGCACCATTGATCCGTCGATCCGCCTGAAGGACCTCTCCATCGCGCAGCGCCATCTCGTGGCAATCGCTCGCGCGCTGTCGATCGAGGCCCGCATCGTCATCATGGACGAGCCGACCGCGGCTCTTTCCCGCAAGGAGATCGACGACCTCTTCCGCATCGTCGGCAACCTGAAGGCTCAGGGCAAAGCCATCCTCTTCATCAGCCACAAGTTCGATGAAGTCTATGAAATCGCAGACAACTTCGTTGTCTTCCGTGATGGCCGTGCTGTCGGCCACGGCCGGCTGAAGGAAACGCCGCAGGGCGAGATCGTCCGCATGATGGTCGGCCGCGACGTCAAGGACGCTTTCCCCAAGGTGCCTGTCACCATCGGCGACACCGTGCTCGAAGTCGCGAATTATTGTCACCGCACCGAATTCCGCGACATTTCCTTCAAGCTCCGTCGCGGTGAAATCCTGGGCGTCTATGGCCTGATCGGCGCCGGCCGCTCCGAGCTCTGTCAGTCCCTTTTCGGCATCACCAGACCG
>DASVPC010000318.1:0-11828 GCA_036383055.1 Rhizobium sp.
ATGCATTTCCCGATTGACGACATTCGCGCGAAAGCGCCGTGATAACAGGGCCATTGCGATAGACAGGGCCGGAAAGACGTAGCGCACCGTGGCCATTCACCGTTTCCCCATCGGCCAGACCGTTCGACTGAAGAGCCGGAAAGGCCTTTCCCCGAAGGCGGCGGAGGTTTACCGGATCACGGCCTATCTTCCGGCGCGGGACAATTCCCCGCAATACCGGATGCGCAACGACGACGTCGCCCAGGAACGGGTGACGCAGGAAATCGATATCGAGCCGGTCATCACCGCGGTAAAAGCCGAATAGATCGCGCCGCGGCAGCAGTCGCGCAGCAACGCTGAACTCCGACACCATCAGCTACGCCGAAAGGATTGATGATGTACCCCGACAACGCCACCAAGATCGGCAGTCCCAGCGGGCGAACCGCGTTCTTGGGAGACCGCTTGTCCCTCCGTGCCATCGACCCGTCTTTGATGGACGACCACACACCTTTGTTTGAAAACAACGAGTGGCTCGTCGATGACTTCGGCATTCAAGCGAAGATGGCGGCGGGCAGCTTCAAGATACCCGCCCGCCGCCTGGGCGAAGTGACGACATCGCCGGACGGCACGTTTCTGTTCTGGCCGGCGCATCTGGCGCTAGAGCCCTGGGTCAACTTCGATCTGTTTGTGGAAGCCTACAAGCAAGCCTTGTCGATCCATGTGGGACATTACGGATCGCGACTCCCGGACCCGCTGCTCGACGGCAGCATCGACATGGCGGCAGCGATCTTCGCCGACAGAGTCGTCGCGACAACCAAAAGCTGAGGAAATCAACGACATGACGGCCTCATCCCCTACCGGCACAAAGCATCCCGACACACCCGAAACGACCGATCTCGAATTCGCGGTGGAAAACGCCCTGGCCGTTGCCGAAGACATCGACGGCGCCGATGTCTTCGTGACCGTGGATGGTTCCAAGATCGTCCTTAGCGGCTGGCTCGCCACCAAGGAAGAGATCGCTCACGCCGGCAAGATCGCGGCTGCGATCTGCGGCATTGCACGCGTCGACAATCAGATCGTCAGAGGCTAGGCTCCGTGAACCGCCCATATCGGGCGGCCTCAGCGAGACCAGCTCCGTGACAATAGCCTGCCTGCACACCGCCGAAAGCAACATCCCGATCTATGAGGACGCAGCCAGGGCGCTTGGCCTTCCGGCGGGCGCCCTCCATCATCATGTCCGCGCCGACCTGCTCCTGACGGCCGAACGGCTGGGAGGACTGACGGCTGATATCACGGCGGAAACGGCTGATGTTCTCTTGCACCTGGCGCAGGAGGCCGATGTCGTGGTGCTCAATTGCTCCACCCTTGGCCCGGCGGTATCGCTTGCGGCCGGGAAGTCGCCGGTTCCCGTTATCAGAGCCGACGGTATCCTGGCGGAAAGAGCGGTGAAGGCGGGCGGCACGGTCATTGTGCTTTGCACCGTCGAAACGACCATCGGCCCAACCACCCGGCTCTTCGAGGATGCCGCGAAGGCAACCGGCGCCGGCATCGACGTGCGGCTGATCGAGGGCGCATGGGCGTTGTTCCGGGCTGGCGAACAGGAGGCCTATCTGGCGTCGATCGCCGAGGCGGTAGGCGCAGCGCAGCGCGAAGGGGCAAAGACGGTCGCCTTTGCACAGGCATCGATGACCGGAGCGCTACGGCTGCTAACCGAAGGGGATGCCCAGCCGATGACCGGGCCGCTCGTCGCGCTGGAAGCAGCGATGGCGGCGGTTGCTGCAAGCTGAACCAAACTGGAACCGAGAGAACCGACAAGGCGCTTTGCGGGCTTGGCATCGTCGGCGGCGTGGTCCAGACTATCGTCCTCATCGACATCAGCAGGACGCGGTCGCCATGCCCGAGGCTCATCAGATATTGGAGAAGCTGCGCCGCCTGGCGGGGAAAGACAATCGGCCGCTCGTCATGCCGGCTGACGGCAAAAGCTATTCCACGCTCTTCACCTTCGTCACTCGGCAACGCGAGCGGATCGCCGGCGTGACCTTTTCCCATCTGGCGCTCGTCGTTCTCGTCGAGGGCTCCAAGGATGTGCTCAGCATGGGACGGCAAAGGCGCTTTCCGGCTGGCACCGTGCTGGTTCTGCCCGCCGGCTGGCGCGGAGATATCGTCAACGATCCCGATCCGCAGAGCGGTGTCTATCGTGCCATCTGCGTCACCTTTCCCGACGAACTCGTTCACCGCGCCGTCAGGGCCTTTGCGCCGGGGCGCGTGGCCTCGCAGATCGACCTGCCGCTCGATCCGGTGCTGGCTGCCGCCATTCATCATGCCGGAGAAGGCATTGCCGCCGGAGATTTGCCGGCTGCCCTGATCGAGCATCGCCTGATGGAGGTGCTGATGGTGCTCGGTACGCGCGGCGCTCTGCCCGCACTACCCGAGACGACGGCGGAGGCCGTGCGCGCGCTGGTGCGCTGGCAGCCGGACCGCGCCTGGACAGCCGATCTCATCGCCGTCGAACTCGGCACCAGCAATGCGACGCTGCGCCGGCGTCTATCGCGGGAAGGCTCGTCGCTGCGCGATGTGCTGGCGAGCGAACGCGTGGCGCTGGCAACCACATTGCTGACCGAGGACGGGCTGTCGCTGCGCGAGGCAGCGCTTGCCACCGGCTATCGCTCCCCTCGCCGCTTCGCCGAGCGACTGCGAGACACTTGAGCGTTTGCGGCTGAACTTTGAGCGTTTGCGTACGCAGGCGTGCCGGAACGATCTGTTAGACCCTGCCCCAGGAAAGCTCGAAAGAGCTGAAACGCGAAAGGGCAAGACCATGCGAAACACTCCCCATCTCCTCGGCGCAATCGCTATCGCAGCAGCAGTCACCACCGGCTCGCCGGCCTTTGCCACTGATCTCAAGGTCACGTTTGCAAAAAGCGATGGCCGCATGCTGCTGCCGGAAAACGCCTCCTGCATCACTACCGCGAACGACAAGTCGGCAATCGGACCTAACAAGAGCCCGGCCTTGTCCTGGTCGAAAGGACCGAAGGGCACGCGCTCCTATGCGCTGACCATGGTCGACCCCGACGTGCCCGGCGATTTCTCGTTGTTCAACAAGGACGGCGCGACCATCCCCAAAAACTTCAAGCGGATCGAATTCGTCCATTGGGTGCTCGCCGATATTCCCGCCTCTCTCACCAGCCTTCCCGAAGGCGCCGATGGCGATCATTCGCCAGCGGCCGGGCTGCCGCTCGAGCGCACGGATCATGGCCGACGTGGACAGAATGGCATGGGTGACGGCTCCTTGAAGAATGGGCCGCAGGGGGGCTATAAGGGCGCGTGCCCGCCCTGGAATGACGAGCGAGTGCACGGCTACCACGTCACCGTCTACGCGCTCGATGTCGACCGGCTCAATCTTCCCGATCTTTTCACCCGCGCGGATCTGCTGGCCGCGGCGAAGGGACATATCCTGGCATCCGGCAGCCAGAAATTATTGTATACGCTGAACGCAAAGGCCAGAAAATGACCGAGACGAGATGGGAAGCAGCCGCGCCGGCTGAACCGGAAATCACCTATTGGATGCGGAATCTGATCATCTGCCTCGTCGGCTCCTTCACCACCATCGTGGCGATGACGCTGCTGCTTCCCTTCCTGCCGCTTTACGTCGAGGAACTCGGCGTCACCGACAAGGCGGCGATCGTGCAGTGGTCCGGCATCGCCTATGGCGCCACCTTCTTTGCCGCCGCCTTCGTCGCGCCGCTCTGGGGGCGGCTCGGCGACATCTATGGCCGCAAATTGATGCTGGTGCGCGCCAGCCTGGGCATGACGGTGGCGATCTCGTTGATGGGTATGGCGGGCAGCGTCTGGCAATTGGTTGCGCTGCGCCTGTTCACCGGCCTTGCCGGCGGCTATGCCTCTGGTTCGATGGTGCTGGTGGCGACCCAGACGCCGAAACATCGCTCGGCCTGGGCGCTCGGCACGCTGTCCTCCGGCATCATGGCCGGCAATCTTGTCGGACCTTTGATCGGCGGCGCCCTGCCGCCGATCATCGGCATTCGCGGCACCTTTCTGCTGGCGGGCGGCGTGATTTTCTTCACCTTCCTGGCGACGACCTTCCTGATCAAGGAAGAGAAATCGCCGGCGCGGAAGACGGCCGCAAAGAAGAGCGGCGGCTGGGCTTCCATCCCCGACAAACGGCCCGCCATCGCCATGTTGTCGATCGGCCTGCTGCTGATGCTCGCCAATATGTCGATCGAGCCGATCATCACCGTCTATGTTGCGCAATTCGTCGAGGGGGCGCATGTCACGATGGTTTCGGGCGTCGTCATGGCCGCGGCGGCGCTTGGCAGCATCCTGTCGGCCTCATGGCTCGGCAAGCTTGCCGACCGCATCGGCCATTGGACGGTGATCATGGCGGCTCTGGCGGTCGCGGCGCTGCTGTTGATCCCGCAGGCTTTCGTGACCTCAGCCTGGCAATTGATCGCGCTGCGTTTCCTGATGGGTATCGCGCTCGGTGGGCTGCTGCCCTGCATCACCGCCGTCATCCGCCATAACGTGCCGGACGCGGCGGCCGGCAGCATCCTCGGCCTTTCGATCTCCTCGCAATATGTCGGTCAGGTGGCAGGACCGGTCATGGGCGGCTTCGTCGGCGGCCATATCGGCATGCGCGCCGTCTTCCTCGGCACCTGCGTGCTGCTGGCAATGGGGGCGGTCTATTGCTGGTGGGTCAGCCCGAGGAAAGAAGCGGAATAATCTCCTCAGCGAAAATCATTCGCCGTCAGGAGGAGAGCTGGAGAGGGTCTTCGTCTCAAAAACGCAATGCATCGACGATGACCTTGAATGCGGGAGAATTCTGCCGCCTGTTCGGATAGTAGAGATAATAGCCCGGAAACATCGGACACCAGTCGCCGAGAACTTGAATCAATCGTCCCGAGGCAATGTCGCCCTCCACCAGATTCTCGGGCAGATAGGCGATCCCATAGCCATTGGCGGCAGCATCGATCATGGCGTAGGAGGTGCTGAAGGTGAGCTGTCCATCGACACGGACACGAAGCTCCTTCTCTTTCTGTTCGAACTCCCAGCTGTAGAGTCCACCTGACCGGGACTGGCGGTGGTTGATACAGTTATGCGTCACAAGCTCCTGGGGGGATCGAGGAACGGGCCGCGTGGCAAAATATTCGGGAGACGCAACCGCCACGAGACGCCAGTCTGGCCCGATCCGAACAGCAATCATGTCCTTGTCCACGCTCTCACCCAGTCTAACCCCCGCATCGAACCGGTCTTCGACAATGTTGCGGAAGGCGTTGTCTGTATTGAGCTCGAGCTTGATATCAGGATAGCCCTTCAGGACAGGACACAGCTTTGGCCACACCAGGCTTTCCAGTGCGTGATCGGACAGGGTGATCCTGATCGTGCCGGACGGCTTGTCCCGGATTTCCATCAATTCGTCGATTTCAGTCTCGATCTCTTCGATACGTGGCGCGAGCGAGCGAATGAGCCGCTCGCCAGCTTCCGTTGGCGAAACGCTCCGCGTCGTGCGGGTGAGAAGTCGCAGGCCCATGCGCGCCTCCAGCCTTTTGATGGTGTGACTGAGTGTCGACTGCGAGGTGCCGAGCTTCGCAGCGGCCTTCGTGAAGCTCCGCTCTTCGGCAACGGCCAGAAACCAGAGCATGTTGTTCAGGTCTTCTCTTTTCACGCGCATCTCCAGGCCATTTATATCACAATCCAATAAGTCCATCCCGATTGCAACGGCTAATAAGGGAGGTGGAGACCCTTTAAATTAGCCTCATGACACAGAAAACACTCATCCTTGATACCGATAGCGTCGCCGTCTTCATGGCCGAGAACGCTGCCCGGCCAGTGCGCGAAGACGTTCCAATGACCGCAGCCTGGGGGGCGGTGTTCTCCATGGCGCTTTGCGTCGCCGTCCTGATCGCATCCGAGTTCATGCCGGTCAGCCTGCTGTCTCCGATTGCGGCTGACCTCGGCGTGACCGAAGGCCATATGGGTCAGGCGATTTCGATCTCGGGTATATTCGCGGTTGTCACCAGCCTGATCGTTTCGTCGGTCACGCAACGGCTGGACCGTCGGCTGGTAGTGACATCACTGACGCTTCTTCTGGTTATGTCCGGAGCGATCGTTACGTTTGCTCCGAACTACGTGGTGCTGATGATCGGCCGCGCCTTGCTGGGTGTCGCCATCGGTGGCTTCTGGTCGATGTCGACCGCCATCGTCATGCGCCTCGTACCCGAAGATGCAGTGCCAAAAGGTCTGGCCATGCTGAATGCGGGCAATGCTATTGCCGCCACGATTTCCGCACCGATCGGTAGTCTGTTAGGGGCATATATAGGCTGGCGCGGCGCGTTCTTTACCGTCGTGCCGCTCGCCCTGCTGGCACTCGTCTGGCAGTGGATCAGCCTTCCATCGCTTCCCTCACGTCGCAAGGAAGGCTCTCCGAACGTCCTGAGCTTGCTTGCACGTCCCGAGGTCGCAATCGGCATGGCCTCCGTCATGCTGCTGTTCATGGGCCAGTTCGCGCTGTTCACCTATCTCCGCCCATTCCTGGAAACAGTCACCGGGGTCCCGATATCGACGCTCTCCCTGCTTCTGCTCCTGATGGGCCTGGCGGGCATCGTTGGTACCTACTGTGTCAGCGGCCTGCTCCGGACCCGGTTGTTCAGCATCCTGGGATCAATCCCGCTCGTGATGGCCGCCATAGCGCTGTTGTTGATTGCGTACGGCACATCGTCCGTCGTCACCGGAGCTCTTCTCGTTGCCTGGGGGTTCTTCGGCACTGCCGCGCCTGTCGGTTGGGGGACATGGCTGAGCCGGACCATGCCCGACGACGCAGAGACAGGTGGCGGTCTGCAGGTTGCCACTATCCAGCTCGCCATCACCATGGGCGCATCTCTGGGCGGCGTTCTGTTCGATACAGCGGGTTGGTGGACCACATTCGCCCTTGCCGCAGTCCTTATGACTGGTTCGTCCGCCCTTGCCGCCGTCGCGTGGCGTTACAAACAAGGCATCCGACATGGTTTCGAATTCGAAGACCCTCAGCCGCCGTACCGTTCTCGGGTCGATGATTGCGACGGCAGCATTCCCGGTGCTGGCCCAAACTCGGCAAGGTCACGATCCAGCTAGCCAGGAGCCGACCAAGATGAAGATCAGGATGATATTTGGCGGGCAGACGATGACCGCAGCCCTCTACGACAATGCATCGGCCCGCGACTTTGCATCCATGTTGCCGCTCGATGCGAAGATCGAAGACTACTCGACCAACGAGAAGATCACATACCTTCCGCGCAAGCTGACCGAGGCCGGAAGTGGTTCGTTCAACAACGAGCGTCCCGGTGATCTTTGTTATTTTGCCCCATGGGGCAACCTGGCGCTTTTTCACAGCAGCTATCGCTACTCGACGGGCCTGATCCGTCTTGGCCGTTTCGACGATGGCTTCGAACCTTTGCTCACACGTGGCGAATTTCCGCTCCGCATCGAGAGGGTCTGACGACCCGGTTCCGAGTTTGCATTCCCTTATCCTCACCCATGGAGACACGACGATGAACGAGAAGAATGAATCCGAAGCCACACTCACAATATCCGGCGCAGGTATTGACCGCCGTCATCTGCTGAAAATGAGCGGCGCCAGCATCGCGGCATTTGGCGCGATGTCCGTTATCAACCTTCCATTCGCAAAGGCCCAAGACATGTCCAATGGCGCAAACAACTTCTACAAGAGCGATCGGGTGACGCTTCAGAAGGTCACCTTCAAGACGCAATACCAGATGAACGTCGCAGGCAATCTGTACCTCCCCAACGACCTCGACCGCAATGCGAAGGCTCCAGCGATCATCGTCGGACATCCGATGGGTGCCGTGAAAGAGCAGAGCGCCAACCTCTACGCCACGAAGATGGCTGAACAGGGCTTCGTCGCGATGTCCATCGACCTGCCGTTCTGGGGCGAAAGCGAGGGGCAGTCCCGCAATCTGGTTTCGCCCGACGTCTACGCGGAAGGCTTCAGTGCCGGCGTCGATTTCCTTGGGAGCCAGGCTTATGTCGACAGGGCGCGGATCGGCGCTATCGGCATTTGCGGGAGCGGCAGTTTCGTCATCAGTGCCGCCAAGATCGATCCACGGATGAAGGCCATCGCGACCGTCAGCATGTATGACATGGGCGCTGCCAATCGCGATGCGCTCAACCACTCGCTGACCGTCGAGCAGCGGAAGGGAATCATCGCCGCCGCCGCGGAACAACGATATGTCGAATTTGCAGGCGGCGCAGTCGAACTCACCGGCGGAACTGTCCACGAACTGGTCGCGGACACCCATCCCATCCAGCGTGAATTCTACGATTTCTACCGCACGCCGAGAGGCGAGTTTACCCCAGCCGGCGCGACACGGCTCACGACCACGCATCCAACACTGACCAGCAACGTCAAGTTCATGAACTTCTATCCGTTCAATGACATCGAGACGATCTCTCCCAGGCCGATGCTGTTCATCACCGGAGACCAAGCTCATTCCCGTGAGTTCAGCGAAGATGCGTACAAGCGCGCGGCCGAGCCGAAGGAACTCGTCTGGGTCAAGGGTGCCGGACACGTCGATCTCTACGACCGTGTGGACCTCATCCCGTTCGACAAGCTGTCCGCCTTCTTCGATCAGCACCTCGCGGCGTAATCCAGCGCGCCTTGTTCGACAGGATGAGAAGGCCCGGACCCTAAAGTCCGGGCCAAGAACTGCATTTTCGCATGCGCCGTCTTCCCCGGCACCTGCGTGCTGCTGGCAATCGGTGCTGTCTATTGTTGGTGTGTCAGCCCGAGGAAAGAGACGGAATGTCTCCTTAGCGAAAATCATTCGCCGTCAGGATGTACATGCGCCGGCGGGCATAGCCATAAGCTTTCATGGCCACCTGCTGTATCGCATCACGCCCGGCATCGAAGGCAGCGAGATAACCCGCCTCGGTGCTGGCCTCCGGAAAGACATCGACCTCGACCAGGAATGGAACTTCGAACATGCCGTCATGCCCGATGAAACGGATACGCCGCGCCGAGGCGTCGTAACTGCGGCTCCGGTTGGGGAAACTCAGGCTCATGGTCGACTACCTCTTAACAAAACGGACCCGACGGCCCCAAAAGGAGCCGGCAGCTTCAACGGTTTCCGACGTCACCACGTCAATCCGAACAACATCGAATAGATGACGAACCCGATCGCCGCGATGACACAGAGCTGCAGAAACAGCCTGTAATAGTCGAAAAGATAGACAGAAGCAGGAAGTGAAATCTTCATGGCGGCCTCCTCAGTGGTTTTGCCGACCAACTCCATGATAGCACAAAAGCAATTGTCGTGGGAGAATTCGCTAAAGTTTCTTAGACTGTGAATTATTCTTCCGCATCCCGACGTCTATTCTTATCTCTGCGGGCATCGATAAATCAGGAGAAACAACCGTGCTTCCGACCTTTGAAACCGGCCGCCTGATCCTGCGTCCGCGCACCATGGCCGATATCGAGGCGTGCATGAACATGGATCGCGATCCGGAGGTGACGAAGTTCATTCCCGGCCCATGGAATGATCCGGAAGCGCACCGGCTATTCCTGACGAACCGTATTCAGGCCGACTTTGGCGAGGGCCTCGGCTATTGGTCCGTCTTCGCCAAGGAAAATCCGGAACAGTTTCTCGGGTGGATTTTGCTCATACCCGCGGACGCGGTTGGGCCGGAGATCGAGATCGGCTGGCGGCTGAACAGGCTCACCTGGGGCAAGGGTTACGCGACGGAAGCCGCAAGGCCGGTCCTCGCCCATGCGTTCAGGACGCTCGACCTTAGGGAAGTGATCGCCGATATCGCGCCCGGGAATACGGCTTCCATGCGGGTTGCCGAAAAGCTCGGCCTGTCACCGGCGCGCGCAACGGAATATCTCGGCCAGTCCTTTGCTTCCTATCGGATAACAACGGAAGCCTTCGAAGCCCATTCGAAGGCACCGTGATTCGGCGGCAGCGGTCCAATATCCCCTATTCTTCGCTGGCACTCCGGCCATAGGCCCAATCCATATAGAGTTCCAACGCCTTGCGGGCGATCGGACCCTGCTGGAATTCGCGGCCGTCGAGGCGGGTGACGCCGACGACCTTGGAGAAATTGCCGGTGGTGAAGATCTCGTCGGCGGCCATGAACTGCTCGACCGACAGTGTTTCCTCGCGCACCTCGAACCCTTCCTGTCGCAAGAGGCCGATGACACGGGCGCGGGTGATACCGGCAAGGAAAGTGCGGTTGGCGACCGGCGTATAGACGATGCCGTCCTTGACCATGAAGACGTTGGACGAGGCGGTCTCGGCGACATTGCCGTTCATGTCGCATGCTAAGGCATTGTCGAAGCCACGCTTTTTCGCTTCCAGGATCATACGGCCGCTGTTGGGGTAAAGCGAGCCCGCCTTGGCGTCGGTCATCGCGGTTTCCGGCGACGGGCGTCGGAAAGGCGAAACGGTCAGCGAAATGCCACCCTGGCCACCCAGCGGCGCCTCGAACAGGCACAGCGCGAAACGGGTCGATTCCCCATCGACAGCGACGACGCTGCCCGCCGAACCATGCTCGCCCCAATACATCGGCTTGATGTAAAGCGGCGTCTTGCCGTCGAATTTCTTGATGCCTTCCCAGGCGAGCGCCTCAATCTCCTCCGGCGTCTTCACCGGCTTCAGTCCCATGGCAAGCGCCGAACGGTTGATGCGCTGGCAATGCAGGTCAAGATCCGGCGCAATACCGTCGAACCAGCGCGCGCCGTCGAAGACGGTCGATGCCAGCCACATGGCATGCGAAGTCGGCCCGATCAGCGGCGGATTGCCGGGGAGCCATTCCCCATCGACGTGGGTCCAGGTGGTGGTGCGGGGCGATGTATCGACAGCCATGATGATTTCCTCCTGCAAGCGGCGAGAAGGAAATCCCCACGCAACCTGGGGGTCAAGCGGAAATTGCAACCCGAAATCCATACGCAACAAAGCGCCGGATGATGCTTTCGGCGCGCAATTTTCATGCGCCGAAACAACAGCTTGACGAATGGGTCAATCAGGAAAAATGATGAGCCAAAGCAAACGCGGCGAGCTATACGGGATACCCATGAAAGCTATGTATTATGAGGCCTTCGAGGCCACCCCCGAGATCCGTAACCTGCCCGACCCCACGCCCGGCGAAGATGGCGTCGTCATCGCCGTCGGCGCGAGCGGGCTTTGCCGCAGCGACTGGCACGGCTGGATGGGACATGATCCCGACATCCAGCTGCCGCATGTCCCCGGTCACGAGCTTGCCGGCAAGGTGGTGGCGACCGGCCGAGGTGTCGTGCGCTTCAAGGTCGGTGACCGGGTTACGGTGCCCTTCGTGTCCGGCTGCGGTCATTGCGCCGAATGCCATTCCGGCAACCAGCAGGTCTGCCCGAGCCAGTTCCAGCCCGGGTTCACCCATTGGGGCTCGTTTGCCGAGTATGTGGCGATCGACTATGCCGATACCAATCTCGTGCGTCTGCCGGAGATGGTCGACGATGCCACCGCGGCGAGCCTCGGCTGCCGTTTCGCCACCTCGTTTCGCGCTGTCGCTGACCAGGCGAAGACACGGCCGGGCGAATGGATCGCCGTCCATGGCTGTGGCGGCGTGGGCCTGTCCGCGATCATGATCGCCAGTGCCCTTGGGGCGAATGCCATCGCCATCGATATTTCCGACGAGAAGCTGGCCTTCGCCCGCGAATGCGGCGCGGTCGCGACCATCAATGCCGCCGGTGTCGCCGATGTCGCGGAGGCCGTGCGCGAGATCACCAAGGGTGGCGCGCATGTGTCGATCGATGCGCTCGGCCATCCCGTCACCTGCTTCAACTCGATCAAGAACCTCCGTCGCCG
>DASVPC010000319.1:0-22854 GCA_036383055.1 Rhizobium sp.
GACGTCTGCCCCGACGAGCGCTACGTCCGCATCGCCACCGGCCTTTGCTACCGCGACGCCGCCCCCGTCTCCGGCATGCGTGTCGGCGGACCGGGCGAAAGCCTCACGGTCAAGGTGACGGTGGCAAGCCAGGGGCAGAGCCAAAGCCAGAGTTGATTGGGGTGAGTTCAGCCTGCGGGGAAAAACCCGACGTGGCCTTTGTCGTCATAGCCGTAGACGACTAGATGATGATCGCCTGATATCTAGACGCCGAGATGACCCCCATGGTCTTCTGGATAGCGAGTGTGGACGTTCTGATTGAGATTGCAGCCGGAAAGTGATCCTATTCCTGCTAACTGAGTCCTCGCCCTCCTTTCCATTTAGAGCCCGAGCGAGCCATGTCGATTTCAGATGCGATCTACCGTCCATTCGAAAATTTGATCCGGCCACTCGATATTCCCTACCGGCCGTTGCCGTCGAAGGGGCCGGTCGCCGTTCTCCTGCACTTCATCTCTATGTTTCGCGGCATCCTGATCACGCTCGCCCTCTGCACCATGGTGATTGAGGTCATGAGTCTGACGATGGTCTGGGGCCTGTCTGTTATCGTCGACGGCGTCACGCAGCAGGGCGCTGTCGCCTTCCTGCATAATGACCGGCTGCTATTGATTTTCCTCGGCCTGATGCTCTTCCCCGCCATTCCGATCGGCTCCTTCCTCGTCAATACGCTGACCTCGCACACGCTCGGCATCGGCATGCCGGCCGCCATTCAGTGGCAGGGCCACAAGGCGGTGGAGCGGCAGGACCTCGCCTTCTTCCACGATCTCTATGCCGGCCAAGTCGCCTCGCGCCTGCAGCAGGTGGCGTCAGCCGTGCAGCAGCAGGTCATCTCGGCTTTCCAGTCCATCCCACGCTTCGTTATGCAGATGGTTGGCTCCGTCATTCTCCTGAGCGCGCTCTCCTGGGAGCTTGCCCTTCCGACCGTCATTTGGATCACGCTCAACGTGCTGCTCGCCGTCAGGCTGGCGCCGGTTTTCACCGAGCGTGCGCGCCGCTCCGCCAAGCGCCGCAGTCTGATTTCCGGTGCGATCACTGATGTCTACGCCAACATGCAGATGGTGAAACAATTTGCCGCCGAAGACAGCGAGGCGGGCGCTATCCGCGGCATCATCGGCAAGGCCATCGAAGCGCAGCAAAATGAGCAGCGCATCTATCGCACCTCGGAGGTCCTCGTCGTTGTTCTCAACATGATGCACTGGCTGGCAATCCTGTGGATCGGCTTCACCGGGCTCGTCGACGGTTTCGTCACGATCGGCGAGTTCACTGCCGCCGTTTATGTTCTCAACCGCTTTTCCGGTCACACATTTACATTCCTACAGATGGGCCAGCAGATCTTTCAGGCGATTGGGACGATCAAAGACGCCATGCCCGTGATGACGACGCCGCCCACCATCACGGATCGGCCTGACGCGGCGAGCCTCACGGTCAACAGCGGCGAAATTCGTTTTCAGGATGTCCGCTTTGCATACAAGTCCGGGAAGCCTGTCATAAATAATCTGTCGCTGACGGTTCGGCCCGGCGAGAAAGTGGGACTGGTCGGCCTTTCCGGGGCTGGCAAAACCACGCTGGTGAGTCTGCTGCTGCGCTTCTACGACATCGGAGACGGCGCGATCCTCATCGATGGACAGGACATCCGCGAGATTACGCAGGCAAGCCTTCGTCGCAACATTGGAGTCATCGCACAGGACGTCGCGCTGCTGCACCGTTCGGTCGGCGATAACATCCGCTACGGCCGGCCAGAGGCGATACAGGAGGAGATCGAAGAGGCGGCGAAGACGGCAAAAGCCGATGTATTCATCACCGATCTTGCGGACGGCGAAGGCCGTAAGGGCTATGACGCCTTCGTCGGTGACCGCGGCATCAAGCTCTCCGGTGGTCAGCGGCAGCGTGTAGCGATCGCCCGCGTTTTGCTGAAAGACGCACCGATCCTCGTGCTCGACGAGGCGACCTCCGCCCTCGACAGCGAATCCGAGGCCGCCATCCAAGAAAAACTCAACCTCGTGATGGAGGGAAAGACGGTGATTGCCATAGCACATCGCCTTTCGACCATTGCCATGATGGACCGTATCGTCGTGCTCGATCAGGGCCGTATCCTGGAAGAAGGCAGACCGGACGAACTGGTCGAGCAGGACGGCTTGTTTGCGCGCCTATGGAAACGCCAGACTGGCGGCTTTATCCCTGAAGAAATTAGCTAGCTGTGCTTTCGCCGCGAATTCCCAATTTTCGCAACAAAATCACTACCTTTGAAAGCCGGCATTTCCATATATCAAAAAGGGGCGGAACTTGCGTCCCGCCCCTCTCGAATTCCATCCGCTAACCTCAGTGGCTGTCGCGATTATTCGGGATGTCCGAGCCGCGTGCGCCAACCAGGAAGTCCAGGTCGGCGCCGGTGTCGGCCTGCATGACGGTCTTGACGTAGAGGCCGCCGTAGCCGCCGTTAAGCGGCTTGACCGGGGAGACCCAGGCGGCGCGGCGCTTGGCCAGTTCCTCGTCGGAGATCTCGAGCTGGATCGTGCGGGCCGGTACGTCGACCGAGATCAGGTCGCCATTCTGAACCAGTGCCAGAGGCCCGCCATCGGCGGCTTCCGGAGCGGTGTGCAGGATGACGGTGCCGTAGGCGGTGCCGGACATGCGCGCATCGGAGATGCGGATCATGTCGGTGATGCCCTTTTTCAGCACCTTCGGCGGCAGGCCCATGTTGCCGACTTCGGCCATGCCCGGATAACCCTTCGGGCCGCAGTACTTCAGCACCATGATGCAGTTTTCGTCGATGTCGAGATCGTCGCGGTTGATGCGGGCGTGGTAGTCTTCGATGCTTTCGAACACGACGGCGCGGCCCTTGTGCTGCATGAGATGCGGCGAGGCGGCAGACGGCTTCAGCACGGCGCCCTTCGGAGCCAGATTGCCGCGCAGAACCGCGATGCCGCCCGATTGCGTCAGCGCCTTTTCGCGCGGGACGATGACGTCGTCATTGTAATTGACGACATCCTTGACGCCCTCCCATATGCTTTCGCCAGTAACGGTGATCGCATCCTTGTGCAGCAGACCCATGTCGCCGACCGCCTTGATGACGACAGGCAGACCGCCGGCATAGTAGAACTCTTCCATCAGATGCTTGCCGGAAGGCTGCAGGTTGACGATGGTCGGCACTTCGCGGCCAAGGCGGTCCCAGTCGTCGAGCGACAGATCGACACCGATGCGGCCGGCAAGCGCCAGCAGATGCAGCACGGCATTGGTCGAGCCACCGACAGCGCCGTTGACGCGGATGGCGTTCTCGAAGGCTTCCTTGGTCAGGATGTCGGAAGGCTTCAGATCTTCCTTGACCATATCGACGATACGACGGCCGGAGAGCTGCGAGATGACGCGGCGACGGGCATCGACCGCAGGAATGGCGGCGTTGCCCGGCAGGGTCATGCCGAGGGCTTCGGCCATCGACGCCATGGTCGAGGCCGTACCCATGGTCATACAGCTGCCCGCCGAGCGGGCCATGCCCTGCTCTGCATCCATGAACTCTTCCAGCGACATCTCGCCGGACTTGACCATTTCCGAGAACTGCCAGACGGCCGTGCCGGAACCAACATCCTTGCCACGCCACTTGCCGTTCAGCATCGGGCCGCCAGATACCAGAATGACCGGAATATCGACGGAAGCCGCGCCCATCAGAAGGCTCGGCGTGGTCTTGTCGCAGCCGCCAAGCAGCACGACGCCGTCAACCGGATTGCCGCGGATCGCCTCTTCGACGTCCATGGCCGCCAGGTTGCGGAACATCATCGCCGTCGGGCGCAGAGTGCTTTCGCCGACCGAGAACACCGGGAATTCGACCGGAAAACCGCCGGCCTCGTAAACCCCGCGCTTCACACGCTCTGCAAGATCGCGCAGATGCGCGTTGCAAGGCGTCAGCTCCGACCAGGTGTTACAGATGCCGATGATCGGACGGCCGTCGAACGTGTCGGCCGGCAGGCCCTGGTTCTTCATCCAGGAGCGGTGCATGATCGCGTTCTTGCCGGTGCCGCCGAACCAGTCATAGGAGCGCAGTCTGCGCGGCCATTCAGCTTTCTTCTTCATAATCTCACTACCTTTTGCATTGTCCAGGCCGCCTCGTACGAACCTGGACCTTGAAATCGATGGTCAGGCCAGCGTGTAGGCCGTCTTGACCGTGGTAAAGAACTCGGCGGCATACTTGCCCTGCTCGCGCGGACCGAAGGACGAACCCTTGCGGCCACCGAACGGC
This sequence comes from Rhizobium sp., assembly GCA_036383055.1. GTDB lineage: Bacteria > Pseudomonadota > Alphaproteobacteria > Rhizobiales > Rhizobiaceae > Rhizobium. The sequence continues at coordinate 4,268 of DASVPC010000319.1, forward strand.
ACATGGAAGTCGACACCCGCCGTCGGCAGGTTGACCATCACCATGCCGGCTTCGGCATTACGCTTGAAATGCGTCGCATGCTTCAGGCTGGTGGTGGCGATGCCGGAGGACAAGCCGAACGGCGTGTCGTTGGCGACGGCAAGCGCCTCTTCATAGTTCTTCACCCGAATGACCGAGGCGACCGGCCCGAAGATCTCTTCGCGGCTGATACGCATCTGGTTCGTGGCTTCGGTAAACAGCGTTGGCTGCAGGTAGAAGCCGGGGGTTTCGCGGCTGATGAGTTCGCCGCCGAAAGCGAGCTTGGCGCCTTCTTTTCTGCCGATCTCGATATAGTCCGTGTCGGTCTTCAACTGCTTGGCATCGACGACCGGGCCGATATGCGTGCCGGCCTTGATGGCGTTGTCGACGTTCAGCGTCTTCAGCTTCTCCGTCAGCGCCGCCACGAACTTGTCATGGATGCCTTCGGTGACGATCAGGCGCGACGATGCCGTGCACCGCTGGCCGGTCGAGAAGAAGGCGGAGTTGGCGGCGGCCTCGACGGCAACCGTCAGATCGGCATCGTCAAGAACGACCATCGGGTTCTTGCCGCCCATTTCCAGCTGGTACTTGCGGCCGTGCTCGACGGAGGACAACGCCACGCGCTTGCCGGTGCCGACCGAGCCCGTGAAGGTGATACCGGAGAGAACCGGGCTGTCGAGCATGGCCTGGCCAACGACGGAGCCCTTGCCCATGACGAGGTTCAGCACGCCCTTCGGCAGGCCGGCGCGGTGAAGGATATCGACGATCGCCCAGGAGCAGCCGGGCACCAGATCGGCCGGCTTAAAGACGATGGTGTTGCCGTAGCAAAGCGCCGGCGCGATCTTCCAGGCGGGAATGGCGATCGGGAAGTTCCAGGGCGTGAGGATGCCGATCACGCCGAGCGGCTCGCGGGTGATCTCAACGCCGATGTTCGGACGCACGGACGGCAACACTTCGCCCGCCAGACGCAGAGCCTCACCGGCGAAGAAATCGAAGATCTGCGCGGCGCGGATGGTTTCTCCGATCGCTTCGGGCAAGGTCTTGCCCTCTTCGCGGGCCAGCAGCGCGCCGAGTTCGTCCTTGCGGGCGAGGATCTCGTCGCTGGTCTTCCGGAGGATGGAGTGACGCTCGAGAATGCCGGAGCGCGACCATGCCGGAAACGCGGCCTTGGCGGCGGCGATGGCATCCGCAACGTCCTGGACGCTGGCGCTGGCATAGAGGCCGACGACTTCGTTGGTATCCGACGGATTGATGTTTTCGGCGCCGGTCGTACCGGTCCATTCGCCGGCGATCAGATTCTGATGAATGGTCATGGCTTCATGCCTTCCTGGATCTTCTTGAAAACGACCGGCCGCACAGGGGCAGCCGGCCTCGACGGATTAGAGCTGGCGAACCGCCACAGTCTCCTCGGCGGCAACGGCGAGCGGATTGCGCAGCGGCAAGCCGAATTCGGCGACTTCGATTTCAAAGACATCGCCCGCTTCCGGCTTAATGCCGTCGGCGAAAGACAGCGTTGCGGTGCCGAACATATGGACATGAACATCGCCGGGTGCGCGGAACAGGTCATACTTGAAGTGATGATATTCGAGATTGGCGAAGGTGTGCGACATGTTCGCCTCGCCCGACAGGAACGGCTTTTCGAAGATCACCTTGTCGCCACGCTTGATGCGGGAAGAGCCACGGATATCCTCCGGCGCAGCACCGATGCGGATTTCCGGACCGAAGCTTGCCGGGCGCAGCTTGGAATGGGCGAGATAGAGATAGTTGATCCGCTCGGTGACGTGATCGGAAAATTCGTTCGAAAGCGCAAAGCCGATACGGAATGGCGTGCCGTCCTTGGCGATGACGTAGATGCCGGCCATTTCAGGTTCTTCGCCGCCGTCAAGCGCGAAGGAGGGCGAAACGAGCGCTGCGCCCGGAGCTGCCGCACCATAGCCGTTGCCCTTATAGAACCATTCGGGCTGAACACCCTTCTCGCCGTCCTTGGGCTTGCCGCCTTCGATACCCATTTTGAACATCTTCATGGAGTCGGTCAGCGTCTCTTCGGCGGCTTCGCTCGTCTTCTTGTGCATGGAATCGCGCGTTGCGGCGGAACCGAGATGCGTCAGGCCGGTACCAGTCAGGTGCAGGTGAGCAGCGTCCGGATGGGTGATCGGCGACAGGAAACGTCCGTCTGCATAGGCTTTTTCCAGATCGATCGTCTCACCGAGGCCATGTGCTTCGATAACGGAGACAAGCGACTTGCCGCTCTCGGCAGCTTCCATTGCCAGTGCATAGACGCTGCCGGCGTTGACGACAGCCTTGGCAGCGTCGCCCGGCCCGTTGCGCACGGCGACAATGATCTCGCCGTTCGAACCCTTGATCTGGGAAATCAGCATAGTTTCATCCTTTCCTAATAGACAGAGGCTGGATGCATTCCACCGCTCCGGCTCTCAGCGAGAGCCGGACTCTGTCATGGATTTGGTTTTAGATCTTGGCTGAGCGCTTAGCGATCAGCCCTTGTTCTTGTTGTAGACGTCGATGAAGACAGCGGTGAGCAACACCGCGCCCTTGATCATCTTCTGCGAATCCGTCTGGTAGCCGAGGATCGACATGCCCTGGTTCAGAACACCCATGATCAGGGCGCCGATCACCGCGCCGGTCACCTTGCCGACGCCGCCCGAAGCAGAAGCGCCACCGATGAAACAGGCCGCAATGACGTCCAGTTCCAGACCGTCGCCGCCCTTGGCGGTCGCCGAATTCAGACGCGTCGCAACGATGATGCCGGCGATGCTGGCAAGCATTCCCATGTTCACGAAGGTATAGAAGGTCAGGCGCCGGGTATCGATACCGGAGAGCTTGGTCGCCTTCTCGTTGCCACCCATCGCATAGATGCGGCGGCCAATCGTCGTCCGCTGGGTCACGAAGGCATAGATTGCGATCAGCACCAGCATGACGATCAAGACGTTGGGCAGGCCCTTAGCGGAGGAAATCTGATATCCGAGGAACAGGGTCGCGGCGAAAAGCAATAGATTCTGCCCGATGAAAAAGCTCATCGGCTCGACGTCGATACCGTGTTTTTCGTTCACCTGACGACGACGCCAGGAAAGGAAGAACATCACAATCGGTATGGCGACGGTCAGGAGGATCGATGTTCCATGGATACCGCCGATGTCGAAAAAGTCCGGAAGGAAGCCGGTCGCCATGATCTGGAAAGCCGGCGGGAACGGACCGATACTGCTGCCGCTGCCGGTCATGTTGATGATCGCATAGGTCAGACCGCGAAACACCAACATGCCCGAAAGGGTCACGATGAACGACGGAATGCGGTGATACGCGACGAAATAACCATGCCAGGCACCGACAAGGGCGCCCATCGCCAGGCAGATAATCGTCGCGAGAACCAGGTTCACCTGCCATTGGACGACAAGGACGGCGGCGACCGCGCCGACAAAACCGACGACGGAGCCGACCGACAGATCGATATGTCCAGCCACGATGATCAACAGCATGCCGAGCGCCATCACGACGATGAACGAATTCTGCAGCACGAGGTTGGTCAGGTTCAGCGGCCTGAAGAGAACGCCGCCGGTAACGATCTGGAAGAAGACCATGATAGCGACAAGCGCGATCAGCATGCCGTATTCGCGGATGTTATTGCGGATATAGTCGCCGATCGAGACGACGTTAGGGCCTTCTTTGCTTGGGCTGGCCGTAGTCATTAGTGCTTCTCCCCTGAGCGCATGATAGCGCGCATGATGGTTTCCTGGCTCGCCTCTCCCTTCGGCAATTCAGCGACGATCCTGCCTTCATTCATGACATAGATGCGGTCGCAGGTGCCAAGCAGTTCGGGCATTTCCGATGAGATCATCAGAACGCCTTTCCCGTCGGCGGCAAGCTGGTTGATGATGGAATAGATTTCATATTTGGCGCCGACGTCGATGCCTCGCGTCGGCTCGTCGAGGATCAGCACCTCGGGATCGGAGAACAGCCATTTCGACAGCACCACCTTCTGCTGGTTGCCGCCGGAAAGATTGACCGCCTCCTGAAATACGCCCGAGGAGCGAATACGCAGCTTCGAGCGGAAATTAGTAGCGACCTGAAGCTCGCGGACGTCGTCGATGACCGTCGCCTTCGAAACGCCCATGAGATTGGCAAGCGTCGTGTTGTGCAGAATGCTTTCGGTCAGAACCAGGCCAAGCTGTTTGCGGTCTTCGGTGACATACGCAAGGCCGGCGTCGATGGCGCGGCGCACGGTGCTGACATCCACCGGCTTGCCGTCGATTAATACCTCGCCGCTGATCTTGTGACCATAGGACTTTCCGAAGACGCTCATGGCGAACTCGGTGCGGCCGGCGCCCATCAGGCCGGCAATGCCGACCACTTCGCCCTTGCGGACGTTGACATTGATGTCGTGCAGCACCTGGCGGTCGCGATGTTGCTGATGGAAGGCATTCCAGTTCTTGACTTCGAGGATCGTCTCGCCGATCGGCACCGAGCGCGGCGGATATCGGTCAGCGAGTTCGCGACCGACCATGTTGCGAATGATGATGTCTTCGCTGATCTCTTCCTCGTGACAGTTCAGCGTCTTCACCGCCATGCCGTCGCGCAGCACGGTGATCTCGTCGGCCACCTTACGCACTTCGTTGAGCTTATGCGTGATGATGATCGAGGTGATGCCCTGATTGCGGAATTCCATCAGGAGATTGAGCAGCGCGTCCGAATCGCTTTCGTTGAGCGAAGCGGTGGGCTCGTCGAGGATCAGAAGCTTCACGCTCTTCGACAAGGCCTTGGCGATCTCGACGAGTTGCTGCTTGCCGACGCCGATGTCGGTCACGAGCGTGCTCGGAGATTCCTTGAGGCCGACCTTGGTGAGGAGCTCCTTGGTGCGGCTGAAGGTTTCCTGCCAGTTGATCACGCCCGAGGCCGCGACCTCATTGCCCAGGAAGATGTTTTCGGCAATCGACAGCAGCGGCACGAGCGCCAGCTCCTGATGGATGATGATGATGCCGATCTCTTCGGAGTCCTTGATGGTCTTGAACTGACGCACCTGGCCGTCATAATAGATATCGCCGTCATAGCTGCCGGCCGGATAGACGCCGGAGAGCACCTTCATCAGGGTGGATTTTCCCGCCCCGTTTTCGCCCACCAAAGCGTGGATCTCGCCCTGCCGAACCTTCAGATTGACATTTTCCAAAGCGTTCACACCGGGGAACGATTTGGTGATGGTCCGCATTTCGAGGATTGTATTGGCCATTTTTCGTATCCAACGCCGCAGCCAAACATAACAGACCGGGCGACCGTCTTAAATATCAGAGTCAGGGCCCGTCTTGCGGCGGGCCCTGATCGGTAAATCGGAAGACTACTTCAGCTGGTCGGCCTTGTAATAGCCGCCCTCGACGAGAACCTTCTCGTAGTTGGTCTTGTCAACTGCGACCGGGGTCAGCAGATAGGACGGAACAACCTTAACGCCGTTGTCGTAGGTCTTGGTGTCGGTAACTTCCGGCGTCTTGCCTTCCATCAGAGCGTTGACCATGTTGACGGTGACCTTTGCGAGGTCACGGGTGTCCTTGAAGATCGTGGAGTGCTGTTCGCCAGCGATGATGGACTTGACCGACGGAATTTCGGAGTCCTGGCCGGTGACGATCGGCAGCTTCTGACCGCCCGTGCCGTAGCCGACGCCCTTGAGCGAAGACAGGATGCCGATGGAGAGACCGTCATAAGGAGACAGAACGGCATCGACATGTGCATCGGTGTAGTAGGCCGAGAGCAGGTTGTCCATGCGGGCCTGAGCCGTTGCCGGGTCCCAACGCAGCGTGCCGACCTTGTCCATGCCCTGCTGGCCGGACTTTACGACCAGCTTGCCGCTGTCGATGTAGGGCTTCAGGACAGACATTGCGCCGTCATAAAAGAAGAAGGCGTTGTTGTCGTCCGGCGAACCGCCGAAGAGTTCGATATTGAACGGGCCTTTGCCATCCTTGAGGCCGAGGCCGTCAACGATCGAGGTAGCCTGGAGAACGCCGACCTTGAAGTTATCGAACGTGGCGTAATAGTCGACATTGCCGCTGTTGCGGATCAGGCGGTCATAAGCGATGACCTTGATGCCGGCATCATGCGCCTTCTGCAGAACGTCGGACAGCGTCGTGCCGTCGATCGCGGCAATGACGAGAACCTTGTCGCCCTTGGTGACCATGTTCTCGACCTGCGAGAGCTGGTTCGGAATATCGTCGTCGCCGTACTGAAGGTCGGTGCCGTAGCCGGCAGCCTGAAGCTGCTTGACGATGTTGTTGCCGTCATCGATCCAGCGCGCCGAAGCCTTGGTCGGCATGGCGATGCCGACAGTGCCCTTGTCTGCCGCGAGGGCAGGTGTCACCAGCGTAGCGACGCTGAACACAGCGGCGGCCGTCAATGAGATAATGGACTTCATTACTCTCTCCCTTGTTTAATAATGCGGCGGACAAAAAATGCCCGCCCGAAACTGCGGCAGGTTCCGTAGAAGGAACAGTTACTTCTGATTGTGAGAAACGAAGTAGAACTCCTCCACGCTCTTACGTGCTTGAGCTGCACCCGGCGCATGTTGGGCAAATTCGTACGATTTCGTATAACTGTCAAATAGAATAACTGGCAAAACATATACCGATTTTGGTATAATGTTAAAAAATAGTACTTTTTTGCCGGCGAAAGGGAAAATTGGCCGCCATGGAGAAAATATATAACGATTATTCGAGCGAAGGCATCGAGATTCACTCGGACAGTTTTCGCGACGATACCCTACTGCGAGCCGGTTTGAAGCTCAATCACCTGCGCATGATCGTGACGATCGAGGATCATGCGCAGATTTCCGCCGCCGCCGAGTCCATGAACATGTCACAACCTGCGGCTTCGCGGATGCTGTCTGAAATGGAGTCGATTGTCAAAAGTCCGCTTTACGAACGCGTCGCCCGCGGCGTCGTGCTGACCCCCTTCGGACTGGCGCTCGCCAAGCGGGCGCGCAAGATCCTGCTCGAGTTGCGCGAGGCAAGCCGGGAGATCGGCGAGCTTAGAACCGGCAAGGGCGGCTCCGTCTTTCTGGGCGCCGTGACCGCCCCAGCAATCAGCCTCGTCGTGCCGGCGATCCAGCGCGTGACGCGTGCCTATCCCGGCATAGAAATCAATATCGAGGTGGAAAACAGCAATGTGCTGGCGCGCGAATTGCTCGCGGCTCGCCATGACTTCATCATCAGCCGCATTCCGGACGAGCTCAATCCGCGCCTGTTCACCTCCCACGAGATCGGCGTCGAGAAAGCCTGTCTCGTGGTCCGCAATGGTCATCCCCTATTGGAGAAAGGTGTAGCCAGCCTCGAGGACCTGCCCGGCTACGACTGGGTCTTCCAGCCGCCCGGCACAATGCTCCGGCGCAAGGTGGAGGATATTTTCATCACCGCCGGCGTCCCCCTGCCGGAAAATATCATCAACACATCCTCGCTGCTGCTGACACTCGCCGTCGTCTGCAGGACGGACGCCATCGCCCCGATCGCGCTCGACATGGCGCAATTCATCTGTGGGCAATCATCCAAAGCGGGCGAATCCTGCATCCTCCCGATCGACTTCGAGCTTGAGGTAAAGCCCTACAGCCTGATCACCGCCCGCGAACGCGCCATGCCGCCGAGCGCCCGGTTGCTGCATGACATGATTCTGGAGGAAAGCCGGAATCTCCTTCTGCATGATTCCCGCCCATGATCGGGCGTTCGCCATAAGCTCCGCACCAACTTGCGCGCCTATCCAGGATGCTTCTGGAGGCAGGCATGTTATTCGGGCAATCACTGTTTCAATCCGTCCTCGATCGTCTCGACACGGAAGACGACAAATCGGCAAAGGACGAGACGGCGCATCGCATCCGCGGTCTCAACGTGAGTTTTGTCGCGACCGTTCTCGGCGGCGAGCCGGCCGGATCCTCTCGTCCGGACGATGCCTATATCGACAATCTTGGCAATGAAATCCCCTCGCCGCTGCCGGAACCCGAACCGAAGGAACCGGAGCCGCCCGTCATGCCGGATCACCTGGCGCGGACATCCAGGGAAGAGGTTGCCACAGATCTGGCGATCTCCCCACAGAGCTCACTGCAATCTCTCCACGAGAAACGCCGCGCTTTTGCCAAAGCCAATCATCCAGACAGCGTCGCTCCGCCCTTTCGCGAACAGGCGACTACGCGCATGATGATCGCCAATCAACTGATCGACGAAGCCCTACGGCGTCTGGCGCGCTAGCTATTTCTTCTCATCAGCTGGCTCTTCGTCTTCGTCCTGATCGTCCGCAACGGTGTTTTCGACCTCGGCCTTCGGCGGCTGCGGATTGAAGTTCAAGAGCAGCATCCAGGCGCTGTAAGCCCCGAGCGCACCCACGATAACGGCCCAGAACGGCTCCGGACCGAAAGCCTCGATCGTCGCCCAGCCAAGGCAGACGCCAACGATCAGAACCCGCACCCAGAGCGGCTTGTAGACGGGATGGTTGGGATCGATCAGTTGCATGGGCCTCGTTCGCCTGTTGGATAGATCCTGTCTTTAGCGCATGATCTCGAAAACTGTGAAGCGGTTTCGGAAAACGCGATCCAAGGATAAGCCGTTTTCGCGTCGTGAATTTCAAAATTGTGAAACGCTGGCGGCTTGACGCCGCCTTCGGAAGATGGAATGAAAATTCCATATTGATTTTTATTCGGTTCATTTGTTCCGAAATCAGGGAGGTAAAAATGACTGTCAGATTTGGTCTGCTCGGTGCGGGACGCATCGGCAAGGTACATGCGAAAGCCGTCAGCGGCGATGCCAACGCCAGGCTCGTCGCGGTAGCAGACGCATTTCCAGCGGCTGCGGATGCAATCGCTTCGGCCTATGGCTGCGAAGTCCGCACCATCGAGGCAATCGAAGCCGCCAAAGATATCGACGCCGTCGTGATCTGCACGCCGACCGACACCCATGCCGATCTGATCGAGCGCTTCGCCCGCGCCGGCAAGGCGATCTTCTGCGAAAAGCCCGTCGATCTCGATGTCGCCCGCGTCAAGGCCTGCATCAAGGTGGTCGACGAGGTCAAGGGCAAGCTGATGGTCGGCTTCAACCGCCGCTTCGACCCGCATTTCATGGCCGTCAAGAAGGCCATCGACGAGGGCCGCATCGGCGACGTCGAAATGGTGACGATCACCTCGCGCGACCCGGGCGCGCCGCCGGTCGACTATATCAAGCGCTCCGGCGGTATTTTCCGCGACATGACCATCCACGATTTCGACATGGCCCGCTTCCTGCTCGGCGAAGAGCCGGTTGCCGTCACGGCCACCGCCGCCGTCCTGGTCGACAAGGCGATCGGCGAAGCCGGCGACTACGACAGCGTTTCCGTCATCCTACAGACCGCATCCGGCAAGCAGGCGATCATCTCCAACTCCCGCCGCGCCACCTATGGCTACGACCAGCGTATCGAGATCCACGGCTCGAAAGGCCTCGTCTCCGCCGAAAACCAGCGGCCATTCTCGATCGAAGTCGCCAATGGCGAAGGCTATACCCGCCCGCCCCTGCACGACTTCTTCATGACCCGCTACACCGAAGCCTACGCCAACGAAATCGCCAGCTTCATCGCCGCGATCGAAAAGGGCGCCACCATCACCCCGTCGGGTACCGACGGCCTCGCAGCCCTGAAGCTGGCCGACGCGGCGCTGCAGTCGGTCAAGGAAGGCAAATTGGTGAAGGTCGACTGAGACCTATCGGCATTATCAGAATCAGAATGGCCGGGTTATCGCCCGGCCATTTCAGTTTGCCCGCGTCACTTCGCTGATCGCAGATCCGCCGGCGGCAGCATCATGTGTTTCAGGAGCCACGACACCCGCCTTGACGATGTCGCTGTCCATGATCGTCAGCGCGCGGTTGAGATGCCCTTCGAAGACCAGCGTCGGCTCGTCGGCCAGGACCCGCAACTCCGGCATGCCTTCCATACGCACGACATGCGAGTCCGCAAGCCCCTCCGTTATCCCCTCCAGCAGCAGGTCGTAATAGCGCGCGCCGGGGCCGGTGATGGCGATCGGCATGCTCTCATGCAGGCTGAGCACGCGCGACAGGCCGTTGCCCAGCGCCAGTCCCGCCTGGCGAAAGGCTAGGATGTTGCGCCGGCTCCCCTGCCGGGCGCTGGCCGCTATCTTGTCGAGTTCGGCGACCGGCACGAATTTCGCCGGGATCGTATCGAGCGGCACATCGAAGGCCGAGCGCAGGATGGCGTAGAAGCCGGCATAGGCCTCGATGCAGCCGCGCGACCCGCAGCGACAAAGGCCGCCTCCCGGCAAATGCAGCATATGACCGAAATTCGGCGCCGATATCTGATGACCGCCCTCCTCGCCACGGCGCACGATGCCGAGGCCGATGCTGTGGCCGAGCGACAGGGCGGCAAGCGCCCGGAAATCGGCCCCCTTCTCATTCTCCTCCTGGCGACCGACGGCGGCGGCGACCAGCAGCGTCTCATTGCCAAGAATGATCTTCGCCGGCCAGTCCTCGCGCAGCACCGCGGCAAAATCGATCTCGTCGCGCCCGAAGATCGGCGACCAGCGCAGGATCGGCTCGGAGGCGTCGACCAGCCCCTTACTGCTGATCGAAATCATCAGAACCTTGTCGCGCGGCAATCGTGAACGGGTGACGATCCGGTCCAGCGCACTGCGCAGACCGGTCACGAAGGAGCCGACGCCGGAGACATCCTGCGGCCTTTCTTCGGTGAAACGATCCATCAAACGGCCGGCATAATCCACAAGCGAATATTGCACGGCATCGGATGAAATGATGACGACGATGAGATAGCCGCAATCGCGCCGCTGCGAGAATAATACGCGCGGCCGGCCGCGGCCACTGGCGGCCTGCTGCTCCGCCTTCTCGATGATCTGCGCGCGTTCCAAATCGGCGGTGATGACCGATACGGTCGCGGATGAAAGCTTCGTGAAATCAGAGAGTTCGGTATGGGCAAGCGGGCCGTGGCGACGCAGCGCCTGCAGCACCAGGACACTGTTCTTCTGACGGACCAATTCGGTGCTCGATTTGGCCAACATCAACAAGCCTCCCCCTCATTCCACCCTCCTGTCCGCACCTCCAGATGGCTCTTCTTCAACGGCCGATTAAACCTGGCGGCGCGGGTGTTGACAGTTGAAAAAATCTCTGACACTAAATTTCTCGACTGTCGAGAAAAAAGTTGGAACCTTTCTCGCCAGCATTATCGCGGCGGCCGACGGGAGCTTCAGGATACGTGCGGTCGCATTCACTCGGGAGGGTAATATGAAAGCTTTCATCAAGCTGGCTGCGGGCGCAGCCATCGTTCTGACCATGCAGACGGCAGCCTTTGCGAAGGATCTCGTCGTCGGCGTTTCCTGGTCTAATTTCCAGGAAGAGCGTTGGAAGACCGACGAAGCCGCCATCAAGAAGGCGCTTGCAGCCGTCGGCGCCAAATATATTTCCGCTGATGCCCAGTCTTCCGCTTCCAAGCAGCTGACCGACGTCGAATCCCTGATTTCCCAGGGAGCCAACGCGCTGATCATTCTCGCCCAGGACTCCGACGCCATCGGCCCGGCCGTTGAAAAGGCCGCCGACGAAGGCATTCCGGTTGTCGGCTACGACCGCCTGATCGAAAATCCGGCCGCCTTCTACATCACCTTTGACAACAAGGAAGTGGGCCGCATGCAGGCTCGCGAAGTCCTGAAGGCCAAGCCGGAAGGCAACTACGTGTTCATCAAGGGCTCATCTTCCGACCCGAACGCCGATTTCCTCTTCTCCGGCCAGATCGAAGTGCTGAAGTCCGCCATCGACGCCGGCAAGATCAAGAATGTCGGCGAAGCCTACACGGACGGCTGGCTGCCGCAGAACGCGCAGCGCAACATGGAGCAGTTCCTGACCGCCAACAACAACAAGGTTGACGCGGTCGTCGCCTCCAACGACGGCACCGCCGGCGGCGCCGTTGCCGCTCTCGACGCCCAGGGCCTCGCCGGCTCCGTTCCGGTTTCCGGCCAGGACGCCGACAAGGCTGCGCTCAACCGCATCGCGCTCGGCACGCAGACCGTTTCCATCTGGAAAGACTCGCGTGAACTCGGCAAGCGCGCCGCTGAAATCGCCCTGTCTCTTGCCGGCGGCAAGACCCAGGACCAGATCGACGGCGTGCAGACCTTCAGCGGCGGCCCGAAGCATGTCGCCATGAAGTCGGTCTTCCTGACCCCGGTCGCCATCACCAAGGACAATCTGAACGTCGTCATCGACGCCGGCTGGATTTCCAAGGCTGAAGCTTGCCAGGGCGTCAAGGCCGGCGCTGTCGCAGCCTGCAAGTAAACGGCGACCCTTGGACGATTGATCCAACGATACGATCGACGCCGCAGCGGCTTTCCGTTGCGGCGTCGAATGCGGATTAGAAGCCGACAACTCTTCCTTGCAGTTGGAGACAGAGCTTCCCGCAGCGTGCCGCGCCATCGCATGACCCGTTGATTTGCCGGATGGCGGCCATCGGGACCGGACGAAGACCGGCAGGACTGGCGATGACGAATTTTTGAGATTGGCGTGGTTGCCAGCGATAGCCAGGATGCATCGCAGGCCGCGCCCAATAGAGGGAGAACGGCAAAGCGATGGCCGACATGACACAGTCCACCACATCGAGCGGGCCTCGGAACGCAGATGCCGGCGCAATTACCCGCTTCCTGCGCGCCACCGAAATTGATACCCGGCTGCTCGGCATGATCGGAGCGCTGCTGATCATCTGGATCGGCTTCGATCTCTATCTACGAGCCTTCGACGGCCGCGAATTCCTGACGGCCAGAAACCTCTGGAACCTCTCGGTGCAGACCTGCGAAATCGCGGTATTGGCGACCGGCATGGTGCTGGTCATCGTCACGCGCAATATTGACCTTTCGGTCGGCTCGCTGCTCGGCTTCGTCGCCATGATCATGGGCGTCATCCAAGCCAAGTGGCTGCCACAATATCTCGGCTTCGACAGCTCCTGGACCTGGATCATCACGCTCCTCTGCGGCCTGGCGATCGGCACGGCCATCGGCGCCTTCCAGGGGGCGATCACCGCCTTCATGAATGTCCCCTCCTTCATCGTCACGCTCGGCGGCCTTCTCGTCTGGCGCGGTCTAGCCTGGTACGTCACCAGCGGCCAGACCGTCGCGCCGATGGACTCCACCTTCGTCATCATGGGCGGCAGCGGCGCCACGGGCTCGATCGGTGCCACCTGGAGCTGGGTCGTCGGCGTGCTTGCCTGCCTGATGATCGTCGCCAGCATCGTTGGCTCGCGCCGCCAGCGGAAGCGCTTCGGCTTTCCGCGGCGTCCGCTCTGGGCGGAATATTTCCTGGGCTGCCTCGGCTCCGCCGTGGTGCTCGGCACCATCTATCTTTTCAACAGCTATAACTGGCCGGTCGGCATCGCCAAGCGCTATGCCACGGAACACAATATTACCTGGCCGGATGCTGGTCTGGATATTCCCTATGGCATCTCGGTTCCGGTTCTCATCGCCGTCCTCATCGGCATCGTGATGACCTTCATCGCCACCCGCCTGCGCTTCGGCCGCTATGTCTTCGCGATCGGCGGCAATCCGGAAGCAGCCGAGCTTGCCGGCATCAAGACCCGCTGGGTCATCGTGAAGATCTTCGCGCTGATGGGCTTCCTCGCCGCCGTCGCCGCGGCGATCTCGACCGCGCGCCTGAATTCGGCGGTCAATTCGCAGGGCACCACCTACGAGCTCTTTACCATCGCAGCAGCCGTCATCGGCGGCACGTCGCTCGCCGGCGGTAGCGGCACGGTTGCCGGCGCCATGCTCGGCGCGCTGGTCATGCAGTCGCTACAATCGGGCATGGGCCTCGCCAATGTCGATACGCCCATTCAGAACGTCGTCGTCGGCGTTGTCCTGGTGGTCGCTGTCTGGCTCGACATCGTCTATCGCTCGCGTGCCAAGTAAAAGGAATTCTGAACCATGACGGATCAAACCACTCCGCTTGTGGAAATGAAGAACATTTCCATCTCCTTCGGCGGCATCCACGCTGTCGACAACGCCTCGGTCGATCTCTACCCCGGCGAAGTCGTAGCCCTGCTTGGCCATAACGGCGCCGGCAAGTCGACGCTGATCAAGATCCTTTCCGGCGCCTACAAGCGCGACAGCGGCGATATCCTGATCAACGGCGAACCCGTCGATATCCGCACCCCGCGCGACGCCAAGAAATACGGCATCGAGACGATCTACCAGACGCTAGCCGTCGCCGACAATGTCGACGCCGCCGCCAACCTCTATCTCGGCCGCGAGCTGCAGACCCGCTGGGGCACGCTCGACGACGTCGCGATGGAAGCGAAAGCCCGCGAAGTCATGGGCCGCCTCAACCCCAACTTCAAGCGCTTCAAGGAGCCGGTGAAGGCGCTTTCCGGCGGCCAGCGTCAGTCGGTCGCCATCGCCCGCGCCATCCTCTTCGACGCCCGTATCCTGATCATGGACGAGCCGACGGCGGCACTCGGCCCCCAGGAGACGGCGCAGGTCGGCGAGCTGATCAAGCAGCTGAAGAAGGAAGGCATCGGCATCTTCCTCATCAGCCACGACATCCACGACGTCTTCGACCTCGCCGACCGCGTCTCGGTCATGAAAAACGGCCAGGTCGTCGGCCACGCCCGCACCGAAGACGTCACCAAGGACGAAGTGCTGGGCATGATCATCCTCGGCAAGGTCCCGCCCAAGGCCATCCCCGGCCCCGGCGCGATGAAGGCCTGAACCGCAACAATGCACCCCAGAAACAAGGACGCGACCCAAAGGGTTCGCGGCCTTGTTTCATTTGATCGCACCGATCTGCACTTTCCCGCATTTTCCGCATTGAAGCCAAACGCTTCCTAGGCTAAGAACCTGCCATCGGACAGGCGAGTCAACCCGCCTCAGGCATGCACCCGTAGCTCAGCTGGATAGAGTGTTGGATTCCGATTCCAAAGGTCACAGGTTCGAATCCTGTCGGGTGCGCCAAAATCCCATTGAAATCATTGAATTTTATTTTTATTCTTGATCTCTAATCAATCGGAAATACGCTAGCACAGTGTTAGCACAGATCCTTTCAGTCCGAAAAAAGCTCTTTATTTCCAATGGCAGCCGTTCGCTGAACCGGAGCGCGTTAGCACAACTTTAGCGCACTCGCGCTACCGTAGTAACACCATTGGAGACCGTGTTCCGTGTTGCAGCGCCTCAATCCGTCAAATCAACCCTTCGCCCTTTTCCAGCGTGACGGCACAAATTGGTCAATGCGCTACACAATGGATGGCCGACAAATCCGAAAGTCACTCGGCACAACGGACGAAGCCGAAGCCAATCGCCGGGCAAATGAAATCTGGCATGAGCAGAACTATCGACTGAAACATGGACTGAGCATCGTCGAACATGCCTTCAGCGATGTTGCCGAAGAATTCATCAAAAAAATCGAACGCGAGGTCGAACGCAAAGAGCGCAGTGAGGATCATCAAACCTACTGGCTACCGAAGATCCGGCGCTTCCTTATCGGGTATTTTGGTGGCCGGCCGATTGATAAAATCACGTCCCCGGATATCGAACGCTATCTTGAATGGCGAAAGACTTACTGGACTTCAGGACCGGGTTCGAAAATCGAGAATATCCGCTGTGAGCGCGAAGATGGCCGCATCTTCAGCCGCCCTGCCCCACGTAAGATCGCCTCATTGAGCACAATGAAAGGCGAGATGGTCATCATCCGCAGCATCTTTCAACAAGCGGTACGCTGGGGATATTGTCAGCTGATCGTTGTTCCCTCGCCTAACATCAGAAAACGAGTCGACAATAGGCGTCCAAGCTTGACGCCGGAAGAATATGAAAAGCTATTCAATACGGCACTGGAACGTATCTCGCACCTCCAGCCGAAAACCAAAGACATCAAGGCCAAGGACGGTCGCGAATGGACGATGCAGGTCACTCCAAAAAACATCAAGGCCGACCGCATCCGACTCTACTGCTATATCGAAATCATGGCCCATTCCGGCATGCGACCCACCGAAGCGAAGAATCTTGTCTGGGCAAACATCGTTGGTTTTAAGAAAACTAGGCGCAAGCCAATCGCCGAGCAGGATGTGCGCCTTCAAGTCCAAGGTAAGGGGAAGCACGGAACAGCCGTCCCTCTCCTTGATGTCATTCCGGCATTGCATATGCTTTGGCAGATGTTCGAAACTGAGGTGGGAAGAGAGCCGAACGGTGATGATCCGGTCTTTGCCGATACAGAGGGCAAGGCCATCGCGTCATTCAAGAGGAGCTTCAACGAGTTGCTGAAGGCAGCGGATCTCGAATACGACTATCGTGGCGTTCGACGCACGTCTTATTCTCTTCGCCATTATTATATTTCGTCGATGATCATCAAGGGCGTGTCCGTTCACGACATCGCACGCAACACCAGAACCTCGATCGAAATGATCGACAAGCATTACGCCCAAGTCAGCACCGAATACATCAAGGACAAGCTGAGGCCCGGACAAACAGAATGGTGAAATACAGACGTAAATCCACTCATGACTGCTGGTCACAAGAAAGTATTCAGTTGCGCGAGATTAAATCATGCGTCTCCTTCAACGAGAAGCTGACGGAATATTCGTATAGAAATATATTCGGCACCACCGTCCGTGCATATTTCAGATTATCACCAACTGCCTTCGAAATAATCACGCCATAAACGTCTTTATCCTTACCAATGGTCGTTTTGATCCAACCCATATATCGGGTGATCTGACCAAGTGCTCTGTCTGTGCTTGCAGCGCGTTTCAGCTCAAAAACATAAAATGAACCTTGCGCATCAACGGCAAGGATATCTATTGGACCTACTGCCGAAGGATATTCGATACCGTCCCGTCCCGTCGGGTCCACATACAAACTAAGCTTACGTTCACCAAAATTAATCGAATTAATATTAGCGGCTAAGAAGTCTCGGAGCTGGTATTCTAGCGAGAAGTATGGCGAGTTGTTTTCATCATCCGAACCAGCCTCGCCAACTTGCCCGAGCACATCATTTACGATGGCAACGTCACCGGAAACCCCTGGAAAAATCATACGCACTTCGGTGGGCATCTCTTCCATCGTCCAGCCGGGCTGGCGCAGTAGAAGACCCCGCAATTGATGTGATGTGCTTCGCGTTGCATCGTATCCAGCGGGAACATACTCAGGGTGCCTTCGCAGCCATTCCTTCAAAGGATACACCTCAACACCGCCATCTTCTCTTGGAACCACAACACTATGGCGCTGCACCATTTACCTCTCCTCTTGTTACAATCATCTGTGTATTGCCCCTACTCGGCGCTTAACAGATCGAACCAGTAAACGGATTACAGCGTAAATCAGAACTTACTACTAGAGCGCGAACTCATCGCTCGCCCTTTTTGCATATGGCTGTATCCCGAACACATGGAAACAATTTCAGGGAAGGATATAGCATGTCTCATCTCAAGGCTCTCAAGTTCACCTCCGCAGTTCCGGTTCGCGCTACCGCCGATCCCATGGAGCGGGCTCGGGAGAAGATGATTGCGGCACTTGCCGAACAGAAGCAGATGGCCGAAGCAAAGATCGCCGGCCATCTGTTCGCACCCACGCATACGGTTCGCCGGAAGAACGCTGAGGGCCTGCGCACCGAGGTCGAGGCACTGAAGCGCGTGCGGCAGGCTTGGTTCGTGGATGCATCGGGCAAGGTGTTTTTTGCGCTGCGCTATGCCGGCAAGACCATCGAATTCGCCAAGGAAAAGAACGCCGTCGAAGTCGGCGAGCTGAACGCCTTGCCCACCGTCATTGATACGCTTGTCGAGGCGGTCCGTGCCGGTGAGCTCGACGTGCAACTCACCGCTGCGGCTATCGAACGCGGTAAGCTCCTACGCAAGGCCGGATAAAAGCAATAGGCCGATACAAGAGGCAAGGGCGGGAGCATGTTTCCCGCTCTCTTCGTTTGTCCCAACCTCAACTGGTAGAAAGAGCGGAACCCAATGAAGCCGAGCTATTGCGAGACCAGATCCATCTCCATCCCAACCGGAGCCGGCATATCGGTGGCCTCGTGTTTGGATAAGCCATCGATCGAGGACTACATACCCACGAAGGCCTCGATCTCCTGATACTCCTGTGGGGCGTCACGGATGCGCATTTGGGCGCGGGCGCTGCGTGGGACCGTTCTTGCCCGTTCCCGCATTCCATGACGCATCTGTGGGTCGATATGAAGCTGCGCAAAGCCAGCCAAACTACCCCGCACGATCATGCGCCACGCGTGCGATGCCCAAGGGATGGATTACCATCCCTTGGGCATCGTCGTTTCCACCTTACCAATGAAGCATCAACGACAAGCGTTTGGTGTCGGGCGCTGTGTAGCAACTTCGAAACTAGCCACCGCGCTCCTTGATACTTCTGTGTGTCTGGACAACGCGGTCCACGCGCTGATTTACCCTATGCCGGCTAAGTGGGATTGCCGTAGGCCCCAGCAATCTCGGCTCGCCCTTTTGATCCAATGGCACTTTGCTGCCCCGCAAACAGCGGAGACAGCATGTATCAGAACGACGAAACAGGGGAGCAGTCCCCAACATTTTCGCAAACACAAATCGATCTTGCCTTACTCTTCATG
>DASVPC010000320.1:0-17385 GCA_036383055.1 Rhizobium sp.
ATGCGCTCGCGCGGCCGAAAGCCGGCGGCAAGGATCCTGTCGCGCATCGTCAGCGCGCCAGCTCCGGAAGAATCCTTCCTGCTCGGCCTTCGCCTCGATGAGCCCGTGCTGCGGCTCGACCGGCTACGCCTCGCCGACGGCCAGCCGCTCGCCATCGAGCGCGCCGTCGTTCCGATCAAATTTCTGGGCGAGGATGCGGTTTCCGAAGGTTCGCTCTATGATGCGCTGGCGGGGAACGGCTTCAAGCCGGTCCGCGCATTGCAGCGGCTGACGGCGGTGACGCTCGATCCGTCCTCCGCGTCGATCCTGAATGTCAAATCCGGCGCGCCCGCGCTTTTGATCGAACGTATTTCGCGCCTGGAAGACCAGCGCGTCGTTGAATACACCCGCTCGCACTACCGTGGCGATGCCTATGATTTCGTTGCTGAATTGAGAATCGGAGAAGACCTATGAGCCAGATCCAGTCCCTGATGCTGACCGAGGCTGGCCAGTCGCCGGATGTGGTCGCGACCCTGCTTGAGAAGGAAAAGCCCGTCTTTGCCGAAATCGCAAAGCTCGTCTCCTCGACCCGTCCATCCCTGATCACGACGGCGGCGCGCGGTTCCTCCGACCATGCCGCCACCTTCTTCAAATATCTCTTCGAAATCTCCTGCGGTGTGCCCGTCGCCTCGATCGGCCCGTCGATCGCCTCGGTCTATGGCACACCCCTGCACCTGAAGGGCGGCATCCACTTCACCGTGTCGCAGTCCGGCGGCAGCCCCGACATCATCGCGTTGCAGGCGGCCGCAAAGCGCGGCGGCGCCACGACCATCGCCGTCGTCAACGTCACCGACAGCCCGCTCGCCAAGGAAGCCGATATCGTGCTCGGCCTCAATGCCGGCCCGGAAAAGAGCGTTGCCGCCACCAAATCCTTCATCGCCGCCGTCGCGGCGCTGACCGGCGTCACGGCGGCAATCTCGGGCGACCAGGCGCTCGCCGCCGGTCTCGCCCGACTGCCGGAAGCGCTGGCCGCGACACGAGGGATCGACGGAAAACCCGCCGAGGACGTGCTCTTCAACGCCACCTCGCTCTACACCGGCGGCCGCGGCCCGGCCTTCGCCATCGCGCTGGAAGCGGCACTCAAGGCCAAGGAAACCGCCGGCCTGCATGCCGAAGCCTTCTCGCTCGCCGAACTGATGCACGGACCGATGCGGCTGGTGCAGCCGGGCTTCCCGATTCTTGCCTTCTCGCCCGACGACGCGGCCTTCGCCAACAATGCCCAGGCATTGGAGCGCCTGCAGAAGCTCGGCGCCACCGCCGTCTCCTTCTCCACCGCGGCCCTCCCCGGCATCAACCTGCGCATGCCCACCACCGGCAACGGCCTGCTCGACCCGCTGGTATCGCTGCTCTGCTATTATCGCCTCATCGAAGCGGTGACGCGGCGCAAGGGTTTCGATCCGGACAAGCCGGCTAATCTTCTCAAGGTGACGGAGACCATGTGATGGACTATCAGGTCTTTACCGGCGCACGCATCTTCGACGGCGACCGGTTTCACGAGGACAGCGCGCTCGTGATCGGCAATGGCCGGGTGCAGGCGATCACCGACGCCAATGATGTCCCCGACAATGCCGAGGCGATCCGCCTTCCCGGCGGCGTATTGTCTCCCGGCTTCATCGACGCGCAGGTGAATGGCGGCGGCGGCCGCATGCTGAACGACGATCCCTCGCCCGAATCCATGTATATGATCGCCGAGGGGCATCGCCCCTTTGGCACCACCGCGCTATTGCCGACGCTGATCACCGATGTCGCGGCCGCCACCACGGCGGCGATCGAAGCAGCGATCGAAGCCGTCAAGGCCAATCGTGGCGTCGCCGGCCTGCATCTCGAAGGCCCGCATCTGGCGCCGGCACGCAAGGGCGCGCATCTGGCCGAACTGATGCGCCCGGTCGAGGACAGCGACGTCAAGACCTTCATTCGCGCCCGCGAGGCAATCGGCACGCTGCTGATCACCATGGCCGCGGAACAGGTGACCGAGCGCCAGGTGCAGGCGCTCGCCGAAGGCGGCGTCATCGTCAGCATCGGCCATAGCGACTGCACGGCGGATGCGGCGGATGCCCGCTTCGACGCCGGCGCTCGTGGCGTCACCCATCTCTTCAACGCCATGAGCCAGATGGGCCACCGCGCGCCCGGCCTGGTCGGCGCCGCGATCGATCACCCCGCCCCCTGGTGCGGCATCATCGCCGACGGCCATCATGTCGATCCACGCGCGCTGCGAATAGCCTTGCGTGCAAAACGCGGCGAGGGTCGGCTGTTCTTCGTCACCGACGCCATGTCGCTGGTCGGCACGGCCCTCGATAGTTTCACGCTGAACGGCCGCACCGTTTATCGCGTCAGGGGCGGCTACTGCTCGAAGCTGACTTTGGATGACGGTACGCTCGCCGGCTCCGACGTCGATATGGCCTCGACCATCCGCTACGGCGTCAACATCCTCGAGCTGCCACTGGCGGAAGCGCTACGGATGGCGACCTCCTATCCCGCCCGCTTCCTGCGGCTTACCGATCGCGGCTATCTGACGCCCGGCGCTCGCGCCGATCTCGTCCACATCACCGACGGTATCGAAGTGACCAAGACCTGGATCTCGGGCCAGCCATCGGCCTGAGGCCACAATGAGGAACTCAGCATGACCGCAGTCACGGACAGCTATTTCTCCGCCTTGATCGGCCGGCTGGAAACTTTGCGCGAGGCGCTTGCCGAGCCGATGGCGAAGGCGGCAGGCGTTATCAGCGCGGCGGCGCGCGCCGACCGCCGCGTCTATGTCTTCGGCACCGGCCATTCGCATATGCTGGCCGAAGAGGTGCACTACCGCGCCGGCGGCCTTGCTTTCACCATCCCGGTGCTGGTCGGCTCCGCCATGCTGCACGAAGGCGCCGTCATCAGCTCTGTCTATGAGCGCACCGAGGGTCTGATTAGGCCGATCTTCGAGCGCTACGGCATGCAGCCGGGCGACGTGCTGATCATCGCCTCCAATTCCGGCGTCAATGCCGCCCCGGTCGAGGCCGCCGATTATGGTCGCGAGATCGGCGCGAGCGTCATCGCCATCACGTCGCTTGCCTATTCAGCCGCCATCGCCAATGGCCGGCGCCGGCTTGCCGATATCGCCGACATCGTGCTCGACAACGGCCTGCCGCCGGGCGACGCCATCATCGATCTGCCGGGGAGCGAGCTGAAGGTCGGACCGGCATCGACCGCGATCGGCGCCTCCCTGCTCAACGCCATCTTCGCCGAAGTCGCAGCCGAACTTTCCAAGGACGGTGACCCACCGGTCTATCTCAGCGCCAACATGCCCGGCGCCAAGGAAACCAACCAGCGGCTGGTGAAGAAATACCGGCCGCGCAATCCGCATCTCTGATTGGCATCAGTGTGCGGCGGCATCCGGCACCACGGTCTCCGCCGCCGGAGCCTCCGGCTGCTTGCCCCGCCTGCGCAGCACGACATAGAAGACCGGGGTCAGGAACAGGCCGAACAGCGTCACGCCGAGCATGCCGGAAAAGACCGCCGTGCCGAGCGACTGGCGCATTTCAGCGCCGGGGCCGGTGGCGATCATCAGCGGCACGACGCCGAAGATGAAGGCGAAGGCGGTCATCAGGATCGGCCGCAGGCGCAGATGGCTGGCCTCGATCGCCGCCTCGACGGCGCTCTTGCCTTCCAATTGTGCCTGACGGGCAAATTCCACGATCAGGATGGCGTTCTTGGCGGCGAGACCGATCAGCACGATCAGACCGATCTGCGTCAGGATATTGTTGTCCATGCCCCTCAAATGCACCCCGATCAATGCGGCCAGCACCGCCAACGGCACGATCAGGATGATGGCGAGCGGCAGGGTCCAGCTTTCATACTGGGCCGCAAGTGCCAGGAACACGAAGATGACCGACAGGGCAAAGATATAGACCGCCGTATTGCCAGTATTCCTTTCCTGATAGGCAAGTTCCGTCCATTCGAAGGTCGTGCCTGTCGGCAAGATGTTCTTTGCCAGTCCTTCCATCGTATCGAGCGCGCTGCCCGTCGATACGCCCGGCCCGGGATTGCCCTGGAGGGGAACCGAGACATACATGTTGTAGCGCTGCACCAGCGTCGGCCCGGTCGTGTCCCTGATATCGACGAGGGTGCCGAGCGGTACCAGCGCGCCGGTAGCGGAGCGCACCTTCAGCGCCAGTATATCCTCGCGGTCCATGCGATATTGCTGGTCGGCCTGCGCCCGCACCTGGTATACGCGGCCGAAGGCGTTGAAGTCATTGACATAGGATGTGCCGAGGTTGATCGAGAGCGTTTCGAAGATATTCGGGATCGGCACGTTCAGCGCCCGCGCCTTGTCGCGGTCGACCGCTAGGAAATATTGCGGGCTGTTGGCCGAGAAGGTGGTGAAGACGCCGCTGACACCCTTGTTCTGCGCCGCCGCTCCCATCATCTGGTAGGCAAGCGGCAGGATGCGTCGCATGTCGGGATTTTCCCGGTCCATGATCTGCATCTTGAAGCCGCCGGAATTGCCGACGCCACGGATGGAGGGCGGCGGAATGGCGATGATGAAGGCCTCCTGAATGCCCTGCAGATTGCCGAAAAGCTGGCCGATGATCTTGCTGGCCGTCTCTCCGCTCTTCAAGCGCTCCTCAAAAGGTTTGAACGGCGTGAAGATGACGCCGGAGTTGGAGGCATTGGTAAAAGTCGCGCCGTTGAAGCCGGCGAAGGCGACGGCGTTTTCCACGCCTGGCGTCTTGTTGATGATCGCGGTTGCCTTCTCGATGACCGCATTGGTGCGCGCCAGCGACGCGCCGTCAGGCAACTGCACGACGACGATGGCATAGCCCTGGTCCATGGTGGGTACGAAGCCCTGCGGCACGATCCTGCCCATGTACCACGTCGCACCGAGCAGCCCGACGAAGACGAGAAGGGCGCAGCCAAGCGCGACCCAGGTGGTAACGAGATGACGGATGACCCAGGAATAACCCCGGCTCATCGCCTCGAAACCCCGGTTGAAGCCGTCGCCGAGAGCGCGGCCGAAGCGCGAGAAGATGTTGTTGGATTTCTTGTGGTCGTGCGGACGCAGCACGATCGCGGCGATCGCCGGCGACAGCGTCAGCGAATTCAGGCAGGAAATCGCCGTCGCAATCGAGATGGTCACCGCGAACTGCCGGTAGAACTGCCCCGTTATACCCGGAATGAAGGCCGTCGGCAGGAAGACGGCGATCAGCACCAGCGAAATCGCCAGAACCGCGGTGCCGACCTCGTTCATCGTCACATGCGACGCCTCCTTCGGCGTCATGCCGAGCGCCAGATTGCGCTCGACATTCTCGACCACCACGATCGCATCGTCGACGACGATGCCGATGGCGAGCACCAGGCCGAAAAGCGTCAGCATGTTGAGCGAGAAACCGAAAGCGAGCAGGAAGGCAAAGGTGCCGATCAGCGACACCGGAATGGCGACGATCGGAATGATCGCCGTCCGCCAGGATTGCAGGAAGACCAGCACGACGATGGCGACGAGGACGGCGGCCTCGAAGATTGTCTTGTAGACCTCGTTGATCGATTCCGCGATGAATTCGGTCGGATTGTAGATGATGCGATACTCAAGGCCCTGCGGGAAATCCTGCGCCAGGTTTTTCATCGTCTTTTCGATATCGGCGGCGGCATCGAGCGCATTGGTGCCGGGCCGGGCGAAGACGCCGAGCGCGACGGCGGGACTGCCGTTCAGATAGCTGTTGGTGACGTAATCCTGCGCGCCGAGCTCGATGCGCGCCACGTCCTGCAGCTGCACCAGCCGGCCGCTATCCGTCGCCTTGACGATGACGTAGCGAAATTGCCGCGCATCGGAAAAGCGCCCCTGGGTCGTCACCGTATATTGAAAGGCATTCGTGCCCGAAACCGGCGGTCCACCGATGGAGCCGCCAGACACCTGCACGTTCTGGTCCCGCAAGGCCTGGACGATATCGCCGGCGGTCATGCCGTAGGAAGCAAGCTTTTCCGGATCGAGCCAGATACGCAGCGAATATTGCCGCTCGCCGAAGAGCTGCACGTCGCCGACGCCATCGAGGCGGACAAGAAGATCACGGATGCGCGAGCGGGCATAGTTGGAAATATAGAGCTGGTCGTAGCGATTGCTCGGCGACAGCAGATGCACGACCATCATCAGGTCGGGCGAGCTCTTGACCGTGGTGATGCCGATGCGGCGGACTTCTTCCGGCAGACGCGGCTCGGCGATGGCGACACGGTTCTGTACCAGGACCTGCGCCTTGTCGAGATCGGTACCGAGCTTGAAGGTGATCGTCAGCGACATCGAGCCGTCGGCACTGGAATAGGAGGACATGTAGAGCATATCCTCGACACCGTTGACCTCCTGCTCGATCGGCGTCGCCACCGTATCGGCGATCGTCTGGGAATCGGCGCCCGGATAGGATGTTCGAATGACGATGGTCGGCGGCGCAACCTCGGGATATTGCGCGACCGGAAGCTGGAAATAGGCGATGCCGCCGACGATCAGCAGCACGATGGACAGGACCGACGCGAAAATCGGCCGGTCGACAAAGAAATGGGAAAACCTCATTGGTCCGTCCCCTGGTCCGCCTGGGCTGGCGCGTCAGGATTCGATGCCTCCTGAGGCAGCTCGATCAATTGCGGCGCGACCTTGACGCCGGGCCGGATACGCATCAGCCCGTTGACGACGATGGTCTCGTCGCCGGTCATGCCCTCGCGGATGACGCGGTAGCCGTAAAGCTTCGGCCCAAGCCGGACGGCCTTCGGAGTTATGCTGCCATCCGTGCCGACGGTATAGACGACACGCTGGTTCTGGTCGGAACCGATGGCTTCGTCGGGAACGAGGATCGCCTTGTAGCTGTTGGAACCCTCGACCTGAACGCGGCCGAAAAGGCCCGGCTGCAGCACGAGATTCGGATTGGGGAAGCGAGCACGCACGCGCATCGTGCCGGTCTGGTTGTCCACCCGGTTTTCCGCGAAATCGAGCTTGCCCTTGAACGCCTTCTGAGCGGCATCGGCAATCGTCACGGTGACATCGAGGCCGCCGCCGCCCTGCTGCAAGGCGCTGCCATGTTTGCGCGCCTCGTCGGCATAGGACAGCAGTCGGCGTTCATCGACGTCGAAATAGAAATCGATCGGATCCAGCGAGACGATGGTCGTCAGCACCGTCTGGTCGGCCTGCACGAGATTGCCGACCGAAATCAGCCGCCGGTCGATGCGGCCGCTGAGCGGTGCGGTGATCTTGGTAAAATCCATGTCCAGATTGGCGCGGTCGACGGAGGCCTGCGCGCCACGGACATTCGCTTGCGCGGAGATAAGATCACGGCGGCGGTCATCCAGCGTCGAGGCCGATTGGCTGCCGGTCGTCGACAGCGATTGCGCGCGCTTGAATTGCGCATCGGCAAGCGTCAGGGACGAATTCGCCACTTCCAGCGATGCCGTCGCCTCATTAAGCGTCGTGATGAACGGCCGCTGGTCGATGACGAAGAGCAGGTCTCCCTGCTTGACCATCGTGCCGTCCTCGAAATGCACCTCCTGGAGATAGCCGCCGACACGCGAGCGGACGGAGACCTCGTCGACCGCCTGGAAGCGCCCGATGAACTCATCGCTATCGATGACATCGCGGACCACGGGCTTGGCGACCGTGACCGGTGCGGCGGGCGGGGCGCTCTGCGCCAGCGCCTGAGACCCAGTAAGATGGGACCCCGCAAGAATAGCAATTGTGAAGCTGAATATAGCGATACGCGCCAGCGTCTTCGGCATGAAGGCCCCCCTAGAACAACAAGCCACCCACGGCCGGAAGCCGCGTCAAGCGTTCGTCATGTCTGCCTGCAATCTTCCGCGAAGGGCCTGTCGCCACCGACGGCGAAATCCAATCAAGTCCTTCGGACTCCCCACTGCATCGCGGGTCGTGTTGACCCGCGTATCGCGCAACCCGAAGGCTGGTATTTCAGCATAATGTATAAACGGTTTATCGAATTCGACAACAGAGATTAGTGCGATGCGGCCAGGCGCAACCATTTGTTTTCTCTAATGTAGGTGGACACCCGAGGGCTGAAACAGCGGATGGGTGCTGCGTCGGTGGCTCCTCAGCCTTCCAGCTCTTCGCGCAGCATTTCCAGCTCCAGCCATTCCTCTTCCATCTTCAGCACGCTGTCGCGCAGCTTTTCCATCTCGGCTGCCAGCCGGTTGAAGCTCGCCGGATCCTTGGTGAAGAGGTTAGGGTCGGCCATCTTCTTTTCGCGGGCAGCGATTTCCGCCTCGGCCTTGGCCATTTCCTTCGGCAGGTTTTCAAGGGCAAATTTCTGCTTGAAGGAGAGCTTTGCCTTGCCCTTCGAAGCATCAGCGGCAGAGGCAGAGGCCCCGGCGGCCTTCGGCTTCTCGGCGGCCTTTTCAGCCCGCTTGCGCTCCTCGAGCGCGCCCTTGCGCTGGGCAAGCATGTCGGAATAGCCGCCGGCATATTCGATCCAGCGTCCATCAGGGTCATCCGGATTGGCCGGCGCGATGGTCGAGGTCACGGTGCGGTCGAGGAAGTCGCGGTCGTGGCTGACGAGGATGACCGTGCCGTTGAAGCCGGCGACGATCTCCTGCAGCAGGTCCAGTGTCTCGATATCGAGGTCGTTGGTCGGTTCGTCGAGGATCAGAAGATTGGTCGGACGCGACAGGATGCGCGCCAGCATCAGCCGGGCGCGCTCGCCGCCGGAGAGATTCTTGATCGGCGTGCGCGCCTGTTCCGGCGGGAACAGGAATTCCTTCATATAGCCGGTGACATGCCGCTGCTCGCCGTTAACCAGCAGATTTTCGCCGCGCCCATCGGTCAGGTAGTTGGCGAGCGTATCCTCCGGATTGAGCTCCTCGCGCTTCTGGTCGAGGGTGGCGATCTCCAGATTGGTGCCGAGCTTCACCTTGCCGCTATCCGGCTTCAATTGGCCCGTCAGCATCTTCAGCAAGGTCGTCTTGCCGGCGCCGTTCGGGCCGACGAGACCGATGCAATCGCCGCGATGCACGCGGATCGAAAACGGCGCGACGATGACACGCTCGTCATAGGCCTTGGTGATCTTGTCCGCTTCGATCACCAGCTTGCCGCTCTCCTGCGCATCGGCAGCAGATGCCTGCACGGAACCAAGCGCGCCCTTGTGGCCACGATGGCGCGAGCGCATGTCGTGCAATTCGCCGAGGCGGCGCATGTTGCGCTTGCGCCGCGCTGTCACGCCGTAGCGCAGCCAATGCTCTTCGCGCTCGATCGCCTTGCCGAGCTTGTGCTGCTCCAGCTCTTCGGCTTCCAGCACCTGGTCGCGCCAGGCTTCGAAATGGGCAAAGCCGCGATCGAGCCGCCGCGAGGTGCCGCGATCGAGCCAGACGGTCGCAGTCGAGACCTTCTCAAGAAAACGACGGTCGTGCGAAATCAAGACCAGGGCGCTGCGGGTCTTCTGCAGCTCGCCTTCGAGCCACTCGATGGTCGGCAGGTCCAGATGGTTGGTCGGCTCGTCGAGCAGGAGGATATCCGGCTCCGGCGCCAGAACGCGGGCAAGTGCTGCGCGGCGCGCTTCGCCGCCCGAGAGGGTCTTCGGATCCTCCTCGCCCGTCAGGCCGAGATGCGAGAGCAGATAGGTGACGCGATAGGGATCGTCGCCCGGCCCGAGCCCAGCTTCGGCATAGGCGGCTACCGTTTTGTAATCGGCGAAATCCGGTGCCTGTTCGAGATAGCGCACCGTCGACGACGGATGACGAAAGACCTCGCCCGACTGCGCCTCGACCATGCCGGCGGCGATCTTCAGGAGAGTCGACTTGCCCGAGCCATTGCGGCCGACCAGGCAGATCTTGTCGCCCGGCTCCACCTGCAACCCGGCGCCGGCCAGAAGTGGCGCGCCGCCAAAGCTCAGGAAGATATCGTCGAGTTTCAGGATAGGGGGGGCCAAGATCAGACTCCGGTAAGATCATAAGGGCGGGCAAGGACGATGGCCCTGCCGCTGCCGAGCGAAAGGCGCACGGGGCCTTCCGCAACATTGGAAATGGTGCGCGACGCCCCGAAGGGCAGGTGGAAATCGCGCAGGGGATAGCGGGCATTGTGGATGAACAACCCCGTCAGATCGCTGAAACCGAGAACCGAAAACAGCGAGCCCACAGGCAGCGCCAGCTCCATGTCGCCCGGCAGCAGCGGCACAGCCTCTTCGTCGCCCGAGGTCAGCAGTACGTCGAAGCCCTTTTCGGCAAGCTGAATGCCGTAGAGCAGGTGCTGGATCGCATGGTCAGACCGTTCTCCACCCATGGCCCCGGCAAGGATCAGCCGCGTCGCGCCGCGATCGATCGCTTCCGTAATGGCGATCTCACCGTCCGTCGCCGCCTTCGCCGCCGGATAGGGCTGCTTCGGCACATCGGGAAAGGCGCCGCGCAGATCCGGCGGTGTCGAGTCGAAATCGCCGACCCAGAGCTCGGGCGTCGCATTGAGCGCCACGGCATGGCGCATGCCGCCATCCGCCGCGATGAAACGGCTGCCGGCCGTGGCAGCGCGCAGCCGGTCCGTCAGGCGCAACTCGCCGCCAAGGAGGATGGTGAAGGTCGTGGATTGGCTCATGTGGCAAGCCCATAGCGCAAAGACATGCCCCTAGGAAGAGCGCTCTTCAGCGCCAAGCCGGCATTCAGTCGGTGGTTTCCTTGAGGCGCGTCTGAAAAGCATGCTCATAGCCGCCGATGAAGCGGTCGAACAGGTGCGAAAAGGCCTCGATATCCTCGGCCGACCAATCGGCGAGGATCTCTTCGATAAGCGCGAATTTCTGCGCCTGGATTTCGGCAAGCAACCTTTGGCCGAGCACGGTCAGCACGACGACGATGCGCCGTGCATCCGCCTGCGACGCCTTGCGGCGCAGCACGCCGCGCGTCACCATCTCGGCGACGATGCGGCTTGCCCGCGACGGATCGATGCGCAGGATCTCGGCGATCGTCCCCACGGTCACTTCACCGGAGCCTTCCGCCCGCCTGACGGCATCGATGACGTCGAGATGCGAAAGCTCCAGGCCCGGTGCAACGTTCTGGATGGCCAACCGCCCGATCAAGCGACGGCCCGTCATCAGGCGCATGCGCGTCATCACCTGGCCGATGCGCAGGAGATTTTCGTCCTCAGGCAAGGAAATCGCTTCAATTTCTCGTGTAGTCGTCGTTGATGTCATCCCACCATCATATCAAAGATGGACGGAAATTAAAATATGCAAACAGCATTCATTTGCGGTTGACAATTATATGCCAACAGCACATATATTGCCTTGCAACATGTTGCCTCGAATAACCTACCCGAAAGCAAGATGCTGCGGATTCAGGAACTGGAGCGACCCATGCCCGTTCGGTCGAACGCGCGGCACTCCAGGCAAACTCGGATTTCTCGTTCCATGGACATGCAGACTACGCCCGCGCCGCTCGTTGCGGATCACCGCCGCCGGCTCATCCTCTTTCTCTTCCTGATGACCGCCATGTTCATGGCCACGCTCGACAACCAGATCGTCTCGACGGCGCTGCCGACCATCGTCGGCGAATTCGGTCATCTGGAACGTTTCGGCTGGATCGGCTCGGCCTATCTGCTGTCCCTGTCCGCCGTCATGCCGGTCTATGGCAAGCTCGGCGACCTCTTCGGCCGCAAATATGTGATGATGACCGCGATTGCGATCTTCACCGTCGGCTCGGCCGTCTGCGGCCTCGCGGTATCGATGGATACGCTGATCGCCGCCCGCGTCCTGCAGGGCCTTGGCGGCGGCGGCATCCTCGTATCGATCTTCGCGGTTAACGCCGATCTTTTCGAGCCGCGCGAGCGCGCCCGCTACCAGAGCTATTCCAGCCTAGTCCTGATGGCTTCCGGCGCCATCGGCCCGGTTCTCGGCGGCACGATGAGCGACCTCTTCGGCTGGCGCTCGATCTTCCTCGTCAACGTGCCGATCGGCTTCATCGTCCTTGCCGGCCTCGCCTTCATGCTGCCTTACCGCAAGCCGGCCCGTAAGCCGAAGATCGACTATGCCGGCGCGATCCTGCTGGCACTTACCACCACCAGCATCGTGCTCGCCGCCGACGGCACGGAACTCTTCGGCTCGCTGCTGTCGCCGCAATGCCTCGGCATCATCGCCTTCGGTGCGCTCTCGGCACTCGCCTGGGTCTTCGTCGAGCGCCGCGCACCGGAGCCGATCGTGCCGCTGACGCTGTTCCGCAACCCGACCTTCGGCCTGCTCTTGATCACCTCGATCACCAGCGGCGCGGTCGCGATCGGCATGGTCAATTATTTCGCACTGTTCCTGCAGACGACGACCGGCCTGTCGCCGTCGGTCGCCGGCCTGCTCTTCATCCTCCTGACCGGCGGCATCGTCTGCGGTTCGCTCTCGGCCGGTCGGCTGATTTCGGCGCGGGGCCGCTACAAGCCCTTTGCCATCGCCAGCGCCGCTTGCAGCACCATCGCCTTCGCAACGCTGGCGCAGGTACACGCCGGCACACCCATCGCCTTCATCGGCGCCCTGATGCTGCTACATGGCATCGGCATCGGCCTCGCCCAGCAGGTACCGGTCATCGGTATCCAGAACACCGCCGCCAGCCGTGACGTCGGGGCTGCCACCGGCGCCGTGACGCTGTCGCGCATGGGCGGCGCCTCGATCGCCATCTCCATCTACGGCGCCATCATCGCCGCCAAGCTCGGCGATGTCGGTGTCTCCATCCCCGGTGTTCCCAACATCAAGGAACTGACGCCGAAGATGATGGCCGCCCTGCCGGATGCCACGCGCGAAGCGGTTGCCAGCGCCTATGCCAGCGCTTTCAGCCCGCTGTTCATGACCGCCGCCGCCATCTGCTTCGTCGGCCTACTGACCGCGCTCACGCTGAAAAACGTCCAGCTACCGAGCGCCACCAAGAAGCTGGACAGCCAAGCCGCCGCCCACGCCGCCGAGTAGGCTGCGCATCGCCGCAATCGACAAGGGGGCACCCCCCTTGTCATCCCCTCGTCACGGGGCTAAACCTGCCAACGCTCTAACGGGGTGCCTTATGTCTTTCAAAGACATCTGGCTGAGAGGCCTTCACCGGCCAACCCGCGGAACCTGATCCGGCTAACACCGGCGGAGGGATTAGACGCGTGACGAAATCATAGCGCCCTTTTCCCGTTCAAGACGAAATCTAGAGGAGGCGCTGTCATGCCCAACCGATCGCTGATATCCATGATTGCCGGCCTGGCTTTCGCCGCCGGCACCACGCTTCTTGCCGCACAGGCCGCGGAAGCCGCTGACAAGACGCTCACCATCTACACCTATGAAAGCTTCACCGCCGAGTGGGGTCCGGGCGCCAAGGTCAAGGCCGCCTTCGAGAAGACCTGCGGCTGCACGGTCAACTATGTCAGCGTCACCGACGGCGTGGCGCTGCTCTCCCGGCTGAAGCTGGAAGGTGCCGGCACCAAGGCCGACGTCGTTCTCGGCCTCGACACCAACCTCGTTAGCGAGGCCAAGGATACCGGCCTGTTCGACACGAGCGGCGTCGATACCGCGGCCCTCAAAGTTCCCGGCGATTTCAAGGACGATGTTTTCGTGCCCTATGACTACGGCCATTTCGCCGTGATCTACGACACGCAGACGATCAAGAACCCGCCGAAGAGCCTGAAGGAACTGGTCGAGGGCGATCCGTCGCAGAAGATCGTCATCGAGGACCCGCGCACCTCGACGCCGGGCCTCGGCCTGCTGCTCTGGGTCAAATCGGTCTATGGCGACAAGGCGGCCGACGCCTGGACGAAGCTCAAGGGCCGCATCCTGACGGTGACGCCCGGCTGGTCGGAAGCCTATGGCCTATTCACCAAGGGCGAAGCACCGATGGTGCTCTCCTATACGACCTCGCCCGCCTATCACATGATCGAGGAGAAGACCGACCGTTATCAGGCCGCCTCCTTCTCCGAAGGACATTACATCCAGATCGAAGTCGCCGGCCTGATCAAGTCGTCGCCGAACAAGGACCTTGCCCGCGACTTCCTGAAATTCATGGTCTCGCCGGGCTTCCAGGACACCATTCCGACCAACAACTGGATGATGCCGGTCTCGGCCACCTCCGAGCCGCTGCCGGATGCCTTCGGCAAGCTGGTCGTTCCCGCCAAGACCTTTCTGATGAGCCCGGACGAGGTCGAGAAGAACCGCAAGGCCTGGATCGACGAATGGCTGGCCGCCACCAGCACCAACTGACGCCGACATGATACTGACGGCGCCCGAGAGACGACATGCCATTGCCGGCGGGGCATTCAGCCTTGCCGGCATCGCTGTCTTCGTCGGTGCCGCCATCGTCACCCTGCTTGCCGCCGGTATTGGATCCAGCGGCAGCAACCCGCTCGCCGATCCCTATATCCTCCGCGTGCTGCGCTTCACTCTGCTGCAGGCGACGCTCTCCACCCTGCTCTCCATTCTCCTTGCGATTCCGGTTGCCCGTGCGCTGGCCCGACAGCCGCGCTTTCCGGGCCGGCTGTGGCTGATCCGGCTGATGGCCGTCCCCATGGGCCTGCCGGTGCTGATCGGCGCGCTCGGCCTGCTCGGCATATGGGGACGCCAGGGCATCCTCAATCAGGCACTGACCGGGCTCGGTCTGTCGCAGCCGGTCAGCATCTACGGACTGACGGGCATCCTGCTTGCTCATGTCTTTTTCAACCTGCCGCTGGCGGCCCGCCTGATGCTGGCCGGGCTTGAGCGCGTGCCGGCGGAATATTGGCTGATGGCCAGCGGGCTCGGAATGCGCCCCGGCTCGGTCTTCCGCTTCATCGAATGGCCGATGCTGCGCGGCCTCATTCCCGGCATCGCAGGCCTGATCTTCATGCTCTGCGCCACCAGCTTTACGCTGGTGCTGACACTGGGCGGCGGCCCGGCGGCCACCACGATCGAGGTGGCGATCTATCAGGCGCTACGCTTCGATTTCGATCCCGGCCGCGCCGTCACGCTGTCGCTGCTGCAAATCGTCGTCACCGCCGCCATTCTCGGTGCCATGGCACTGATGCCGGCACCGGACGATCACGGATTGACGAGCGGGCGCGCAACACTGCGGATCGACGGAACAGTGCCTGCCGCGAGATGGACCGACTATGCATTGCTGCTGCTTGCCACGCTATTCATCGGCCAGCCGCTCGCTTCGGTCGTCGTCACCGGTCTCAAGGCCGATCTTCTGAAGCTCGTCAGCCAGACGATCTTCCTGCAGGCAACCGTGACGAGCCTCGCCATCGCTCTCGCCGCCGGTCTTCTGGCGGTCCTGACCGCCTTCGCCATTGTCCGCGCCCGCGCGACCATATCGGCCGAACGCCGGAAAGCACCCGGGCTGCGCGGGCTGGCCATCGGTTTGAGCGGCACCTCCTCGCTGGTCCTCCTCGTGCCGCCGATCGTGCTGGCGACCGGATGGTTCCTGGCGCTGCGGCCGCTCGGAGATCCCGCCCGCTTCGCCGCCCTGCTGATTATCGTCATCAATGCCCTGATGGCGCTGCCCTTCGTCATCCG
Organism: Rhizobium sp.; assembly: GCA_036383055.1. GTDB lineage: Bacteria > Pseudomonadota > Alphaproteobacteria > Rhizobiales > Rhizobiaceae > Rhizobium. Next base: position 15,480 of record DASVPC010000320.1, read on the forward strand.
CGTCATCGAGCCGGCCTATATCATTCACCGCCGCCGCACCGAACGCCTGGCCGCCAGCCTCGGGCTTCAGGGCGCGGCGCGGCTGCGCCTCATCGACTGGCCCGGCCTGCGTAAACCCTTCTTCACAGCGCTTTCCTTCGCCATGGCGCTGTCGCTCGGCGATCTCGGTGCCGTCGCCCTTTTCGGCTCCGACAGCCTGATGACCCTGCCATGGCTGGTCTACAGCAAGCTCGGCAGCTACCGCACCAACGATGCCGACGGGCTTGCTTTCATCCTGGGGCTGGTATGTCTTCTGCTGACCATTGCCGGCACGGCCGGACAGGGCAGGTACGGGGATGAAGGCAGGCGGAATGACTGACGGGCAAGACGTGGCGGAAAGCAGCATCGCGATGATCGGCGTCGAGCTGCGACTCGGCACGCATGATTTCCACTTCGCCTGCAATTTGCCGCAGGGCGAGATCATCGCCATCACCGGCCCCTCCGGATCCGGCAAGTCGACCTTTCTCAATCTGCTTGCCGGCTTCGAGACACCGGACCGTGGTCGCATCCTGCTCGCCGGGCGGGAGGCCACGAGCCTGCATCCCTCAGAGCGGCCTGTGTCGCTGGTCTTCCAGGACAACAACCTCTTCGCCCATCTCGATCTCTTCACCAATGTCGGGCTCGGCATCAGCCCGTCGCTAAAGCTTTCGACAGAGGATCGGAAACGGATATCGGAAGCTCTGGCGCGCGTCGGCCTTGCCGGTTTCGAACGGCGCAAGCCGAGCACACTCTCGGGCGGCGAACGGCAACGTGCCGCCTTTGCCCGGGCGCTGGTGCGCGACAAGCCGATCCTGCTGCTCGACGAACCCTTTGCCGCCCTCGACCCCGGCCTGCGCTCCGGCATGGCCGAGCTTCTGGTCACGCTCCACCGTGAAACCGGCAATACGGTGCTGATCGTCTCACATGATCCGTCGGAAGTGCGGCGTCTTGCCGATCACGCCATCTTCATCGACGGCGGCGCGATCCGGCTTTCCGCCCCCATCGACCGCTTCCTGACCCAGGGTGGCATCCCGGCGCTGACCACATTTTTACAACACTAGGCGCAATGCAGCATTCCCAAGGCGATTTTGCCTTAATTTCGTCGCGGCATCCGGCTGAAAGTCCTGGTAAATGCTTGCCAAAATACAACGCAGTCACAATTAAGCGGAGTCTCGCTATGCAACGGCTGCCGAAATCGGCTACAGCAAAAGCTTGGATCATCCGGTTGAGCTCAGCTCTGATCGCGGTGGATGCAATCTTAAACGACACGCGGCTATGATCGGCCCGATCATGAGCAAGCAAGTCTGGCATGATCAAGCAAGTTTGGCGCCCAGCCGGTATGGCAGCGAAATGAGTGGGATACAGGCACTGAAGCAGAGCAAGCACGCAGGACGAAGGATCGGTGCGACTACCGCGGCCCATGCGCGCCGCTTCGCTCTCGTCTTTCTCGCCGCGACGGTGCTCAACAGCTGCCAGTCGGTGATGGACCAGTCCTATCAGCCGAATGTGTCGCCCTCGGCCAATCCGCAGATCGTTTCTGAAGTGCAGAAAAACGATCCGCGCGCGCAGATGGGCGCCCGCGAGCATCCCCGCATTCTCGCGAGCTATGGCGGCGAGTACAAGGATGCCAAGACCGAGCGCCTCGTTGCCCGCATCGCCGGCGCGTTGACCAGCGTTTCGGAAAATCCGCAGCAGTCCTACCGCATCACCATCCTGAATTCGCCCTCGATCAACGCCTTCGCGTTGCCGGGCGGCTATCTCTACGTCACGCGCGGCCTGCTGGCGCTTGCCAACGACGCCTCGGAAGTCGCCGCTGTGCTGTCGCACGAGATGGCGCACGTCACCGCCAATCACGGCATCGAGCGCCAGAAGCGCGAGGAAGCCGAAG
>DASVPC010000321.1:0-2748 GCA_036383055.1 Rhizobium sp.
GACGTTGGATTTTACTGCCAGATTGGACAGCGTCATCTTGCTCGGCACGGTGCCGGCGACCTGGCCCTCCAGCGAAATCGTGCCTTCGAACTTGTCCGAGACACCATCAGGCAGAACGCCGGGCAGGGCGAAGAGCTTGAAATTGCCCGTCAGCGCCTTGGACGAGAGCGTGTACTTGCCATTGACGGTGCCGCCGATGCTGGCGCTTTCCAGCGTCGTGTTGTTGAAGCCGATCGTGTCGGGCGAGATCTGCAGGGGCGCGGTCAGCGAAATCGGTGCGCGGATCAGCCGGTTGAGATCGGGACTGATGAATGCGGTCTGGCCGACGACGAGGCGAAGCTGCACCGGCCCTGACGCAGTGGTCAGGTTGAAGGCATCGCTTTTGGCGCTGAGATTCACCTGGCCGATCTGTCCCTGTGGCGCACTGGCGCTTTCGAGTGTGGCCTTTGCGTCGATCTTCGCCGATTGCGAGGCGCCTGTCAGCGCGACATCGGCGCGCGAGATCATCGCCCGCAACTCGCCGTTTTCCATCGGCCAGCGGAAATCGACCGGACCGGAGGTGCCAAGCAGGTTGGCGTTGAGGCTGTTGTTGCCCGAGGGATCGAGCGTGCCGGAGGCGGCGATGATGACGCTGCCGGTGGCGAGATTGCCGGTCTGGATATCGATCTTGCCCTTGCCGTCGAAGGTGGCGGATAGGTCGATCGTCGTCTGGCCGGCGAAGAGCGGCCGCAAGGTCGGTGGCAGCAGCGAATCGACGTCGCCGCCGCCCTTGACGTCGATATGGTGCAGCCCGTCCGCCGACAGGGTGTGATGGCCGTTGATCGATACCGTCGGCTTGTCGTCGAGTGCCGCCTGAAGCTTGCCGGCCCAGTTGGACAGCGGCCCCTCGCCGGAGAGATTGATGTCGATTGCCGGTCCGCCCGGCAGGTGCAGCAATCCGGCGAGCAATCCGTCGCGGGGTTCAGCGACGTCGGCCTTCAGGTTCAGCCGGTTTTCCGCCGGCGCGAAGGAGATGTTGGTCGAAAGCTTGGCGTCGGGAACGTCCTGGCGATTGGCATTAAGGACGAGATCGACGCTGTTCTTGTTCGCCTTGACGCTGCCATTGGCCGCAAGGGCGAAATCCTGGCCCGCGACGGCCTGCCCGATGCGCAGGTTCGGCAGGGCAACGGCGGCGATATCGACGGCGATGGGCAGAGAGAAGCCGCTGTTTTCGCTGGTGGTAGTCTGAGGTTCCGCTTTCACCGTCGACACCGGCAGGCGCTGGAAATCCACGACGTCGGCGGCGAGGCGGTCGGCATGGAAGGTGCCCGTCAGCAGCGAGAGCGGCGACCAGTCGATGGCGAGATTCTGCACCTTCGCAACGGTGCCCTTGGTATCGGCAACGGTGATCGCGCCGATCCTGAGGCTACCGGTCAGAAGTCCGGACGGCTCGGCAATCGTGACGGTGCGGTCCGGCGTCGAGACGAGCTTTGCAACCTGATTCACGGCATAGTCGGTGGCGCCGGGCACGAAGCCGACGACAAGCACGGCAACAATGGCCAGCACGAGAATTGCCACGACCGCATAGGCGGCCAAGCGCAACAATCTCCCGAGAATTCGAATCAACATGCTCATGAGAGCGACAGTAACCTCAATTTTGTAGCCGCGTGCTGAACCGATCTGCGATCATTCGGCCGGTCAGAAGGATTGGCCGATGCCGGCATAGATGCCATATGCCGTGCCATCGGGATATTTCTTCAAGGGGACGGCGACATCGAGCCGGATGGGGCCGAAGGGCGTAGCGTAGCGCACACCGACGCCTGCGCCAATGCGAAGATCGGAAAAGTCGGGAAAAGTGCTGTCGGTGACGCTGCCCATGTCGACGAATGGCACGATGCCGATCGTGTCGGTGATCTTGATGCGGGCTTCGAAAGAGGCGGTGCCATAGGAACGGCCGCCGAGCGCATCGCCATTGGAGTTATAGGGCGTGATTTCCTGGTAGGCGTAGCCGCGCACTGAGCCGCCGCCGCCGGCATAGAAGCGCCGTGTCGCCGGAATGTCCTCAATGCTGTTAGCGCCGATAAGCGAGCCGAGGGAAAGCTTGCCGGCGAAGACGACGTTGTTATCGGCGCCGACGCCCTGATAGCCGGAAATGGAGCCCTCGAACGAGCTGAACACCGAGCCGCCCATGGCTTCATAGCTTGGCTTGGCGCTGATCGAGGCGCGGTAGCCTTCGGTCGGGTCCAGCTTGTTGTCGCGCGTGTCCCTGACATATTCGAGCGGGATCGCTACTGTCAGATAGTTTTGGTCGCCATAGGCATCGGTGCTGTCCTGCTCATAGGACACTTCGCCGCCGGCGGAGACGGTGTCCTGATCAGACAGCTCATAGGCAAGACCGGCGCTTACGGTGGCGGTGTCGGCATCGTAGGCGTCCGGATGCAGGCTTTGCATCTTCAGGCCGGCGGTGAAGGTTGCCGAGGGATAGAGGGTTGCGGGCCTCACGTAGGTGATGCCGGCGCTATAGTCGAGCTGGCTGACATCGGTGGTTTCGCCGAGCCTGGAGACCGATCCCTCGATGCGCAGCGAATCCGCCCGGCCGGTGAGGTTGCGGTGCCCCCAATAGCCCTGCAGGCCGAAGCCGTCGATGGTGGAATATTGCGCGCCGACGCCGAAATAGCGCTGCTTGCCTTCCGACACTTCGATGGTCATGGGAATGCTGCCGTCCGGCGCGAGCTTCTCGGCCTCGCGGATGGTGACGCTGGAAAAGAC
>DASVPC010000322.1:0-40506 GCA_036383055.1 Rhizobium sp.
AATATCCGCGCACCCTCTGTCGGAGTATTGGTGCATGCGAGCCACTTTTGCCGTCGTCTTGACGTTCCTGTTATCCCTCGCATGCGGAAAGGCCGGAGCCGCCGGCAGCAGCCAGTTCAATGTGGCGACGCCTGGCGGCAATGTTCTGGTCGAGGGTTTTGCGAGCAATTCAGGTGCTTCGCGTCCGGCGGTGATCATCCTAAGCGGCAGCCATGGGTTTGCTCCGCCCGCCTATGATGAACTCGGGCGGAGCTTCAATGCGGCCGGCCTTGATGCTTATCTTGTTCATCTGCTAACACCGGCCGATCAGCAGGTCATTGTCCGCGCCGGCAGTGCGCCCGCCCGTATCGATTATTATGCGACGCGGCTGGCGGACTGGATCGCGGCTGTTCGCGGCGTGGTTTCCTATCTCAACAGTCAGCCCCGTTATGCCGGCAAGGTCGGCGTGCTTGGCATATCCCTGGGAGCGCAGACAGCCGCCGCCGCTTCGGTTGACAGGCGGGATATCGGCGCGCTCGTGCTTGTCGACGGCGGTTTTCCGGATGGCTACTCGCAGCCGATACGTTCCTTGCCGCCGCTCTACATCGTCTGGGGGAGCGCCGATCGGGTCTTTCCCGTCGCAACGGCGCGGGAGTTGCAGCGGATGGCACAAGGTCTTGGTGGATCGGCCAGCCTCAATGTCTATCCGGGCGGCGCGCACAATTTCTTCCTGAAGTCAGGTCCGCAAGCGGCGGCGGCTCATCAGGGCGCCGCCGATTTCTTCCTATCGCAGCTATCGAAATAGTCCTTGCCTTGACGCGGAAAGCTGCCGCTGTTGAAGCGCTCAGTTCGAGCGCTTCAACCAGGCTTGAATAAGCGGCACGTCGGCTTCGGCCAGTTCGTGGCCATAGGGAATGGTCTGCAGGTTCACCGTTGCACCGCCGGCGCGGAGGCGTTCGGCGAGGGGTTGCGAGTATGGGCCGTACATGTCCTTCTCACCGGCGATGATCAGCACATCGGCGCCCGACATGTCGGCCGGTGGTGGGTCGGTGAGTACGGCCATGGAGCGCAGCAGCACGGCACGGCGGATGACGTGGGGTTGCAGCGACAGCATGGCGTTGAGCAGGTTGGCGCCGTTCGAATAGCCGATATAGACGATGCGCTCGGGATCAAGACCATAGGCGTGGATGGCGCCGTCGACGAAGGCGGCGAAGGCTTCTGCCTCCCTGGCGATATCCGCCTGATCGAAGGAGAAGGGCGAGATGCGGCGATACCAGCGCGGGGAGCCTTCCTCCAGCGCTCGGCCGCGCACGCCGAGCAAGGTCGCCTGCGCATCGACCTTGTGGGCGATCGGCAGCATCGTCGTCTCGCTGGCGCCAGAGCCGTGTAGAAGGATGAAGGTGTTGCCGTTCGGCTCCTGTGGCGTGAAGAAGCGATGGATGAAGGGCAGGTCGCGATAGATGACACGCGGCTCGCCGGGCATCGAGAATTGCGGCAGGATGACATTCAGCTCCGCCAGCCGCTCCGGATTGTCGTCGGGCGCGAACAGGCGCGTGCCGAGGGTCGCCTCGTCCTCATCCACAAGCGGCCCCGGCGCATCGGTCGCAAGCTCGAACAGGATGCCACCGGGCTCGCGGACATAGAGCGAGCGGAAGTACTTCCGGTCATGCGTTACCGTCGGCGAGGAATTGAGCGCCTGCAGTCCGTCGCGAACCGATTGCAATTCGGCATCGTCGGCGGCGCGAAAGGCCACATGGTCGACCGTACCCGTTCCCCGCGCGCTCGCCCAGAAGCCGCTGGCATCACGGATGTCGAGGATATCACCGGGCGTGGCAACGAGGCGGCTGATTGTGCCGTTGACCGCCTGTGGCCGGTAGCCGAAATACCTGACCAGAAGGTTTTGCGTCTGCTCGGGCGTTTCGCTGAACAGGGTTGCGCCACGAATGCGCCGGATGGCGTGTTCGGGCGGGATCTTGTCGCTGGCCCAGGGGGCGGCCGACGGCAGATCTGCCGTGCCGACCAGCTTGACGATGACGCCGTCGGGATCCTTCAGGCGCAGGACCGGTTCGCCGAATTCCTCGGAGGGGCCTTCCGGCTTCAGGCCGGCGCTGAGCGCGCGTGTCAGCCAGAAGCCGATGCTCATCGGATCGATGGCAAGCGAGATTTCGCCGACCTGGCCGACGCCGGCACGGCCGGGGGCGCCGTCTTCCCAGACGAGGAAGGTGATCAGCGATCCCGGCGATCCCTTGGCGTCGCCATAGAGGAGGTGCAGCTGCGTCGCATCCTCGAACCCGCCGGTGCGCTTGACGAGCCGCAGGCCGAGAAAACCCGCGTAGAAATCGACATTCGCCTGCACCTTGCGGGTGATCAGCGTGATGTGGTGAATGCCGGCGACCATGGGATGCTCCAGAACGGATTGTGCAATTGATCGCTATTTAGGGCGGAAGCCGCCGTCAATTCAATGTGCAGTCCGTGGAGGCTGTGTTCACCAAATGCGCAATGTTCAGCTGTGTCACAGATCGGAGCAAGTCATGGGCCGGATCCGGCTTTGCCTATTCGGCCGTCTTTGCGGTTTTCTTCTTGGTCTTTGTCTTCGGCTCCTCTGGCGGCAGCAATGCTTCCTGCTGCAGGCGAAGCTCCCGCAGCCGCGCCGTCTTCTTCTCGCGGATCGTCTGCTCGCTGGCCAGGATATCCTTGACGGTGGAGTCGAGCTGGCTGGCCTTGATCAAGGATGCCTGCTTCTTGGATCCGAATAGGTTGTCTTTGTTGGGCGCCATGTTGGCCTCCAGGGTTCGTGTCGGCGTTGGCGGTGCTTGCCGACTTGCGCGGGCGGTTTCCGCGCTCGCTAGGCGAGAAATCCCATCCTGTATCGGATGACGCCCGTATTGGCGATATAATTCTGTCGTTTCCCAAGAAATAAGGCGAGAACTTGCCGTTAAAACCGGCGAAATGGAAAGAAAAACTCCGATAAATCTTGCGGAAGTCGACCCAAGAATCAGGAAAATATCTGGAAAACGACCAACGAATCTTGGCTCTCAAGACGTGATGATTTTATGTCGCATGGGCTGATTTTCATGAAATATTTGGTCGTTTTCGATGTTTTATATGTTTTTCCTTGTGGACGATTGGATCCTCCGTTATAAGCCGTGCATCGATATTGCTGAATGAACTTTGCCTCGACGCACTCTGCGCGACAATGACGAACTTCCTCTCAAAATCGGTCTACTGCACCCAGGCGGTTGCCTGGAATGCGATCTTTATATGAGTGATTGAAAGGTCATCGTTATGAGCACAGGTACTGTAAAGTGGTTCAATGCTGCCAAGGGTTTCGGTTTCATTCAGCCTGACGACGGCGCAACGGATGTTTTCGTGCACATTTCCGCTGTTGAACGCGCTGGAATGAGCAGCCTCCGTGACGGCCAGAAGATTTCCTACGAGCTTGTCAAGGACAAGCGTTCGGGCAAGATGTCGGCTGATCAGCTGGAATCTCTGTAAGCATCTGCCTCCGGTCTTTGACCACGGATGTACTGGCATAGATCGTTGAGGCGATGAAGGAAGAGGTCGGGTTAGCCCGGCCTTTTTTGTTGTCTTGATTCAGGCAAGCTGTGAATCGAAAAGCGCCGGTTCAGGCTTCGCGCTTAACTGAAATGCGGAAGCAAAGTAGATAATGTTATCAAATCCGCTTACGGGACAGGCGTTTTTTGCGAGAATATTTTCGTGAAGCATTCTGCACGCTCAACTGGCGTAGAACGCCTGTTTTTCTAGCGCCGCGAAATTCAGTCGCAAAATTCTCGCTGTAATTGGGATTTCCGCAAAAGTTGCCGGCTGACACAGACGATATATTATCGTCTATGAGACAACGGAGAAAATTCAAGGAAGTGATCATGCGCTTCGCAAGGATCGTCGTCATTTCGATAGCCGCTTTTTGCTCAGCGACAGGTGCTTTTGTTGACGATGGGAAAGATGCATATGTGCATGGGGACTACAAGAAGGCCTTGGACGATTGGCAAGCTCTAGCTGCCCAAGATAATCCGCAAGCGGAATTTGGTCTTGGTCTTCTCTATGATTACGGCTATGGCGTCACCCAAAGCTATGAGGCTGCAGCCGCTTGGTACCAGAAAGCAGCGGAGCAAGGCGACTTCAGGGCACAGGACAATCTCGGCTTACTATATCTATCAGGCCATGGCGTTTCACAAAATGATGCAGTGGCTGCGATGTGGTTTTCCAAATCTGCCGCCCAAGGTATTTCTGACGCCCAGCATAATCTTGGTGTTATGTATCTTTGGGGGCGGGGCGTGAGCCAGGACGATGCGCAGGCCGTCATTTGGTTTCGAAAAGCGGCACAACAGGGGCATCCTAAAGCTCAGAATAATCTTGGCTTAATGTATGAGCATAGTCGCGGCACAGCTCAAGATTATGCCCGAGCCATCTTTTGGTTCCGCAAGTCTGCCGAGCAAGGCGACGCTGCCGCAGAAAACAATTTAGGTCACATGTTTGAACTTGGTCTTGGTGTACTACAAGACACGGAACAAGCCGTTAGTTTGTATCGAAAGGCGGCTGAGCATGGAGATACCTCTGCAAAGCTCAATTTGCAGAGACTATTTCCTGTAAAGATCGGGTGATCTTATAAGGGTTTTCTGCGGCGCTCTTTGCTGTCCCATCAGCTTCGGGTGGAACCCGATATAAGCACTTGCGACTTCAATGCCCGCCGAGCATATCCTCGGGCGCCTTCTTCCGGTGCCCGCTGATTTCGGAGCCGGCGGTGCGCGAGAACTGGGCATTCCAGATCCCGGCGAGAAGCGCGATCGCGGTGACGACGATGAAGGCGACGGAGAAGTCGCTCATTTCGGCGGTCGCGTGTCCGCGCAGCTGCGTCGAGCCATGCAGAGCAAGGGCCGCAATGCAGATACCGAGTGACAGCATCAACTGCTGGAATGTCGAGTAGAAGCTCGTCGCCGAGCTCATCTGGTCGCGTTCGATCTCGTCATAGGCGATGGTGTTGTAGGCGGTGAACTGGAACGACATGAAGAAGCCGCAGAAGAACAGGATCGCGAAAATCACCGGCAGGGGCCAGTCGGGCTGGAAGATCGAGCAAAGCCCGTAGCCGAGCGTGCCGATCACGCCGAAGATCAGCAAGGCGGTGCGGAAGCCGAGCGTGCGCAGGATCCTGACCTGCAACGGCTTCATCGCCATGGATCCAAGAGCCGTTGCAATCGCGATCTGGCCAGCGGCGGCCGCCGACATGCCGAAGCCAAGCTGTAGCATCAGCGGAATAAGGAACGGATGCGCGCCCTGGCTGATGCGGGTCAGCGAGCCGGCGATAACGGATGTGCGGAAGGTAGGCACCTTCATCAGCGAGAAATCCATGATCGGCGAGGGGTGCTTGCGGGCATGGCGCAGATAGGCGATGCCGAACAGCAGGCCGATCGCGATCAGGAAAACGGCCATATAGCCTTCGCCCTCGCGGCTCGACATTTCGTAGCCGAACAGTAGCGAACCGAGCGAAATGCCCGAGAGGATGAAGCCCGACAGGTCGAAGCGACCATTCCTTGGTCCTTTAACCTCTTCGATGAACATCGATACCAGGATGAAACCGATGATGCCGATCGGCACGTTGATGTAAAAGATCCAGCGCCAGTCGAGATAGGTGACGAACAGGCCACCGACCGGCGGGCCGAGGATCGGCCCGACGAGCGCCGGAATAAGCAGCCAGGACATGGCGTTCACCATATCCTTGCGCGCGACGCTTCGCATCAGTACCAGGCGTCCCACAGGCAGCATCATGGCGCCGCCGAGACCCTGTATCAGGCGGGCGATGACGAGGAGAAACAGGTTCGGCGCTTGGGCGCAGAGGATCGAGCCGACGACGAAGATGGCAATCGCCGTTCGGAAGACGGTGCGTGACCCGAAGCGATCGGCAATGGCGCCGCTCGCCGGAATGAAGATTGCAAGGCTGAGCAGATAGGAGGTGAGCGCGATGCTCATCGCCGGTGCGCTGACGCCGAAGTCCCTCGCCATGGTCGGCAGGGCCGTGGCGAGCACGGTTGCGTCAAGCTGCTCCATGAACATGGCGCTTGCCACGATAAGCGCTACTACACGAAAATTCGGTGCGGCCCGCCGGGTTGGGGCGGCCTGGAAAATCTGATCCGACATTGTCGGGGATCGCTCTCGATGGTGCGGAGGGGTCCAAAGACAGAACCGCAAGTCTGACAACAGCGCAAAGGCCGATTAGAATGCGGGTTGTATACTCCCGCTTACGCGCGATGACTATATCAGAAATCGCAAATCTTATTGATCGAAATGGAAAAAGTGACGCAAGCGGGCAGGAATGCCACAGCCGATGAATGCCAGATGAACAGAAGGCCGCGGTCGGTCACGGCCTGTTTTTTCGCGTAAGATGGCGTGTCCCCTGTCGATGGTTTCCTGCCGACAATTTGCTCCAACAGCGGAGCCATCGCCGGCAAGATCGACCGAGGGATCAATAGCCGCCGGCGAGACCTGAGCCGGCACGGCTGTCCATCGCGCCGTTGAAGCGGGCGCCTTCGCCCTTGGCGATGTCGCTGAGGCTCTTGCCGCCGACCAGAATGCCGGCCGCCTTCCCCCAGACCGGCCAGTCGCCGCCGATCTGGACGTTGTAACCCATGCCGGTCAGCAGCTTGATCGTGTCGGGCGAGAGGGCATAGGGCTCGGTATAGATCCGGTCCGGCAGCCATTGGTGATGGATGCGCGGCGCGTCGATCGCCTGCTGGATATCCATGCCGAAATCGATGACGTTGATGATGGCTTCGAGCGTGATGGTGATGATGCGCGAGCCGCCGGGGCTGCCGATCACCATGAAGGGCTTGCCGTCCTTGGCGATGATCGTCGGGCTCATGGAGGAGAGCGGCGTCTTCTTCGGCTGGATGGCGTTGGCCTCGCCCTGCACAAGACCGTAGAGGTTCGGTACGCCGGGCTTGGAGGTGAAGTCGTCCATCTCGTTGTTCAAGAGGATGCCTGTGCCGGGCGCGACGACGCCGGCGCCAAAGGAGCCGTTCAGCGTATAGGTGACCGCTACCGCATTGCCGTCATTGTCGATGATCGAATAATGCGTCGTCTCATGGCTCTCGCCGAGACCCTTGGGCATCAGGTCCTTGGAGACGCCGGCGCGATAGGGGTCGATACTGTCGCGGATCTTCCTGGCATAGTCCTTGTCCAGCAGCTTGGTGACCGGATTATCGACAAAATCGGGGTCGCCCAGCGTGGAGTTGCGGTCGACGTAGGCGTGGCGCATGGCCTCGGTCATGAGATGCACTGTGTCGGCCGAGGCGTAGCCGGTATAGGAGAGCGGATAGCCTTCCAGCACGTTGAGGATTTCGCAGATGATCACGCCGCCGGAGGAGGGCGGTGGCGAGGAGATGATCTCGTAGCCACGGTAATTGCACTTCACCGGGTCGAGTTCGCGGACCTTGTACTGGTCGAAGTCAACCTTCGCCAGGATGCCGCCCTTGTCCTGACTGGCCTTGACGATGGCATCGGCGGTTGATCCCTTGTAGAATCCATCAGGCCCCTGTTCGGAAATGCTCGACAGCGCCGCACCGAGGTCCGGCTGGGTGAACCGGTCGCCGGTCGAGAAGGGAGCGCCGTTCGGCTTGGTGAAGATCGCCGCGGTTGCCGGGTCGCGCGACAGCCAATTTTTGCCGTCGTTCAGCTCAGCGGCGTCGGCCTGGTTCAGGACGAAGCCCTCCTTGGCGTAGCGGATCGCCGGCGCCATTAGTTCCTGGCGGGTTTTCGTGCCGTATTTCTCGCGGGCAGTTTCGAAGCCCATGACAGAGCCGGGGACGCCGACGGCGAGGTAGCCGTCCGTGCTGGCGCCCTTGACGACGTTGCCCTTGTCGTCGAGGTACATGGTCTTGGTCGAGGCCTGCGGCGCGCGCTCGCGGAAATCGAGGAAGGCGGTCTTGCCGTCCTTCAGCCGTATGGTCATGAAGCCGCCGCCGCCGATATTACCGGCGGTCGGATAGACCACAGCAAGCGCGTAGCCGACCGCCACTGCCGCATCGACGGCATTGCCACCGCTTTTCAGCACGTCAACGCCGATATCGGTCGCCAAATGCTGGGCAGTCACCACCATCCCATGCTCGGCTTCGACCGGCTGCGGTGCGGCGGCCTGAACCGTCGTGATGGAGAAAAGCCCGAAGGCGAGGATGGTCGCCGAGGATATCGCCCGCTGGCGGAAATGGCGCATGATGGTCCCTCTTGGAGTTTGTTATCCAGGTAAAGGAGCTTATCGCGGGCGGGGTGTCCAGTATGACGAAAGCGATTTCCGACCGCGTAAATGCATCGATCTTCGCAGCCGTCGGCGCTGGATCAGCTCGGCAAAAGGCAGCCTTTCAGCCGCGATACTCGGAGCCATTGTCGGCCTTTGAAGCCGCCGAGTATTAAATGCAAATCCCGCACTCGCGCTTTCGTATTGATGCCGCCGCAAAATGTAGGAGACAGACGCTTTCCACACTCGCAATATTTTATTCATCAGGGCAGTCTACTTTAGGCATGTGTATATCGAGGCCGATGTATTGCGTGGAGAGTAACGATGGCCGTCACGAAACTTGAGCAGTGGAAGAACGAACGCAAGAATAAACCCAAGCCCTTCGTCGTTGCCGAAAAGACGCATGTCGTCGAAATCGAATGCGCGCATTGCCGCCGACATTTCTTTCGGTGGATATCGACCGCGCCGGCCTACTGGCGCTGCGAGGATTGCGCACAAACCGCCGATTTGGTCCAATCCTGACGATCAGGCGATCAGAATAGCTCTGAGATCATTGACGTTTGTGCCGGTCGGGCCGGGGACGAAGAGGTCGCCGATGGCGTTGAATGCGGTCCAGGCATCGTTGTTTCTGAGCATTTCGGCAGGCACCAGCCCGGCCTTACGCAAGCGCGCCACCGTGCTGGCGTCGGCAAAGGCGCCGGCATTGTCTTCGCTGCCATCAATGCCGTCGGTGTCGGCGGCCATGGCATGAATGCCGGCATGGCCGCCGATATCGATCGCCAGCGACAGCAGGAATTCGGAGTTTCTCCCACCTTTGCCCTTACCCGTCAGGGTCACCGTCGTCTCCCCGCCGGAGAGCAGCACGATAGGCTTGGCGAAGGGGCGGTTGCGATGCAGGATTTCGCGGGCGAGAGCGGCATGCATGTGGGCGGCCTCGCGGGCCTCGCCCTCGATGGCGTCCGATAGGATGGCGGCCTCGATGCCAGCTTCGCGCGCGACCTTGGCCGCGGCCTCGAGCGAGACACCGGCCGAGGCGATGAGATGCACTTCGTTGCGGGCAAAACGCGGATCGCCCGGTCGTGGCGCATCGGCCTCCGGCTTTTCGATATGGGCGAGGACGGCGGCGGGCAGGTCGATACGGTAGAGACGGATGAGGTCCACCGCTTCAGCGCGCGTGCCGGCGCCGGGCACGGTCGGGCCTGAAGCGACGAGCGCCGGATCATCGCCCGGAATGTCGGAGACCACCAGCGAGACGACCTTGGCCGGATAGGCAGCTGCGGCCAGATGGCCGCCCTTGATGGTCGACAGATGCTTGCGGATGACGTTCATCACCGAAATCGGCGCGCCTGAGGCGAGCAGGGCCTTGTTGACGGCGATCTCGTCGGCAAGGGTGAGGGCGCCAGCAGGTGAGGGCAACAGTGCCGAGCCGCCGCCGGAGATCAGCGCGATCACCTGATCGTCCTCCGTCAGGCCCTCGACCAGCTTCAACAGCCGCCCCGAGGCGACAAGGCCGGCCTCGTCGGGCACGGGATGGGCGGCTTCGATGATCTCGATGTGGCGGCAGGGGGCGGAAAAGCCGTATCGGGTCACCACCAGCCCTTCCAGCGGGCCATCCCAGCATTGCTCCAGAGCCGCCGCCATCTGTGCCGACCCCTTGCCGGCGCCGATGACGATCGTCCGTCCTTTCGGCTTTGCCGGCAGGTGGGCGCGGATACCGGTCAATGGATCGGCGGCGCGGACGGCGGCGTCAAAGAGGGAAGTGAGGAAGGCGCGGGGATCGGAAACGGTCATGTCGAAATCTGCCTGTCTGCGATGGGCTTCTAACCATTTGGTGGCTCAACTGACGTCGGCGCGCAAGGGTGGAGATGGCCGATTGTGTCCGGCAAGGTGAAACCCTATGTTTCGGACAACAGTTTCAGCCCTTTAATTTGAGGAATTTTCGATATGGCCGAGTTGAGAGTGAAGACGAGACAGACGGGCGCCACCGCCACCGTCGGCCGCACCGGCTTTCCGCATGTGACATCGGTGACAGGCGGCGAGATCGATATCGTCACTTCGCCATCGCAGCCGGGCTTCAATCCGCTCGACCTGCTTTACTCGTCGCTGTCAGCCTGCCTCGTGCTCAGCGCCCGCATGGCTGCGAGCAGCCTCGGCGTGCTCGACAAGCTGACTGAAGTCACCGCCGTCGTCACCGGCGAGAAGGCGACGGAAGGGCTATCGCGCGTCGAAAAATTCAACATCGCCTTCACCATCAAGGGCGATTTCGGCGAGGAGATCCGCAATGCGATTGCGCATGCTGCCGAAGACGAGATCTGCACGGTCAGCAATACGATCCGCGGGAATCCGAAGTTTGAGACGGTGATTTCGGGGTGAGGCTGGTGTAGGCGGAGGGAGCCCCTCATCCGCCCTGTCGGGCACCTTCTCCCCGTTTGACGGGGGAGAAGGGGATAGACGCACCATCACCGTTCCTCTCATCACTGATTTAGGCGAGGGTACGGAGGTCGCCCCCTCTCCCCGCGAGCGGGGAGAGGGCTAGGGTGAGGGGAATTTTTCCGCTTGCTCGATCCTGATAGGGTGTGCTGAGTTCACCATCCCGGCAGCTCAAACCCATCCAGATATGCGCCAAGCTCCGGATCGATATCCACCTTCACCACATTGGTATAGACCGCCGTGGCGATCATGATGCCGGCGAAAGCGACGAGGTTGACGAGGGTCGGCTCGTCGTAACGCGCCTTCAACCGCGCCCAAAGCGCCTCCGGCACCGCATTGGAATCCCTGACGATGGCCTTGCCGAAATCGATCAGCAGCGCTTCGTCTTCGGTCGGTACGATCGTCTCCGGCGTCAGGCCGGCATTGATCAGCGCGCGGCGGAAGAAGCCGACGGGGATGATCGCGCGGCTTTCCAGCGAAATCGCCTGGCAAAAGAGCCAGACGGTGCGGTCGTCCAGCGCCGGGCGCAATTCTTCGCGCAGGGTGAACCATTCGGCATAGATGCGGTGGGCGACAGGCGAATGCAGCAGCGTGCGTTTCATATTGGTCATGCGGCCGCGCAGCGCAACCTCGCGGTCGTGTTCTGCACGGACGGCGTCGGAGGCGGTGTCATAGTCGATCGGCGTAATATGGCTCATCGGCATGTCTCTTATTGCGCCGCTTCGGAAACGGGCTTGAAAAAGCGGTTTTCCGGGCGCGGCAGGCCGAGATTTTCGCGCAGGGTCGTGCCCTCGTATTCGCGGCGGAAAATGCCGCGGCGTTGCAGCTCCGGAACGACGCGGGTGGTGACATCAAGCAGGCCCTGCGGCAGGAAGGGGAAGACGACATTGAAGCCGTCGGAGCCTTCCTCGTGCAGCCATTGCTCCATCTCGTCGGCGATGGTCTGCGGTGTGCCGACGAAGGCAAGGCCGGCATAGCCGCCGAGACGCTGGGCAAGCCGGCGCACGGTCAGCTTCTCCTCCTCGGCAAGCGCGATGACGCGCTCGCGGCCGCTCTTGCTGGCGTTGGTTTCCGGCGTTGCCGGCAGCGGGCCGTCCGGGTCGAAGCCGGAAGCATCGTGACCGAGCGAGATCGACAGCGAGGCGATGGCGCTGTCGTAATGCACCAGGCTGTCGAGCTTGGCGCGCTTGGCCTTGGCCTCCTCGATCGTATCGCCGACGACGATGAAGGCGGCGGGAAGGATCTTCAGATGGTCCGGGTTCCGGCCGATCTTTTTCATCCGGCCCTTGATGTCGGCGAAGATCGCCTTGCCGTCGGCGAGATTGCGCGGGGCGGCGAAGACCGCTTCCGCCGTTTCGGCGGCAAGCTGGCGGCCAACGTCGGATTGCCCGGCCTGAACGATCACCGGCCAGCCTTGTGGCGGGCGGGCGATGTTGAGCGGGCCGCGCACGCTGAGTTCCTCGCCCTTGTGGGCGAGCACATGCATTTTGTCCGGATCGAAGAAGATGCCGCTCTCGGCATCGCGGACGAAGGCATCGTCGGCAAAGCTGTCCCAGAGGCCGGTGACGACATCGTAGAATTCGCGGGCGCGGTGATAGCGCTCGCCGTGCTCCATGTGCTCATCTAGGCCGAAATTCAGCGCGGCGTCCGGGTTGGAGGTTGTGACGATATTCCAGCCGGCGCGGCCGCCGCTGATATGGTCGAGAGAGGCGAAGCGGCGGGCGATGTGGTAGGGCTGGTCGAAGGTGGTCGACGCCGTGGCGACGAGGCCGATCCTTTCCGTGACGGCGGCGAGCGCCGAGAGCAGGGTGAACGGCTCGAAGGACGTCACGGTATGGCTGCGCTTCAGCGCCTCGACCGGCATGTTCAGCACGGCGAGGTGATCGGCCATAAAGAAAGCGTCGAATTTCGCCTGTTCCAGCGCCTGGGCAAAGCCCTTGATATGCTGGAAGTTGAAATTCGCATCCGGATAGGCGCCGGGATAGCGCCACGCGCCGGTATGCAGGCTGACGGGGCGCATGAAGGCCCCGAGCTTCAATTGCTTCTGTTCAGTCATGGATCCAGTCCCTCTCGAAAATCACGGGGTCATGGCGGCGCGCGGACGGGTACCGGCGAGACTATCCCCCCTCGACGTAGGAGTGCTGTCGGCGCATTCAAAGAGCTGGTTTCATTTATTTGATTGGTTCGGGGAAATATTCATCCGCCGCCGCCTTCAGCGTCGGTTTGCCGGGCAAAGACCCGGACGAGCCAGTCGATGAAAACGCGCACGCGCGGCGAGAGCTGGCGGTTGCGGGGGTAGAGCATCGACACCGGGGTTTTGGTTGGCGGAAAGTCCATGAGGACATGAAGTAACTCGCCGGATTTCAGGGCGTGTTCGGCGTGATAGCGCGGCACCTGGATCAGGCCGAGACCGAGCTTGGCCGCCGCAAAATAGCTCTCGGCGGCGTTGACGGAGACTGTGGCGGGTAAGGTGATGTTGCGCACTGCGCCGTCGATGGTGAATTCCAGCGGCAGCAATCCGCCCGTTGCCGAGGAGCGGAAGCCGATCATGCGGTGGCCGTCGAGAGCGTCCGGATGCCGAGGAACGCCGAAGCGCTCGACATAGGCCGGCGCGGCCAGGGTGATTTCCTCCAGCATGGCGACGCGGCGGGCGATCATGTCGCTGTCCTGCGGCGTGCCGACGCGCAGCACGCAGTCGATGCCTTCGCGGATCAGGTCGACGAAACGGTCGCCCTCCGTCATGTAAAGCTCGATCTCGGGATAGGTTTCAAGGAAGGACGGCAGGTTGGGCAGAACGAAATGCCGGGCGAGCGTCCCATGCACATCGACCCGCAACAGCCCCTTTGGCTTGGCGCCGGCAAAGGCGCCCTCGGCATCTTCGATGTCCGAGAGGATGCGCAGGCAGCGCTGGTAATAGGCCTCGCCGTCGAGCGTCGGGCTGACATGCCGTGTGGTTCGCTGCAGCAGGCGAACGCCGAGCCGCGCCTCCAGCTGCTTGACGGCATCGGTTACCGTCGAGCGCGGCAGGCCGGTGTCTTCGGCGGCCAGCGTGAAGCTGCGGCGTTCCACGACGCGGGAAAACACCCGCATGGCATCGAATCTGTCCATCTTTATTTGTTCGTATATTTCGGATAGTGATGCCGATTATTGGATGATTATCCGCAAATTGAAAAGAGGCATCTTCCCTTTATCGAAACGCGCCACGGCGCAGAGATATGAAGGATCAAGACAATGACCAACAATGCCAACAGGGTAGCCATCGTTACCGGCGCATCTCGGGGTATTGGTGCAGCTATCGCCGAGCGCCTCGCAAAGGACGGCTTCACCGTCGTCATCAACTACTCAGGCAGCGAAGCCGCCGCCGAGGAACTGGCTCACAGAATAGAGGAAAAGGGCGGCAAGGCGCTGACCGCCAAGGCTGATGTTTCCGATGCCGAAGCGGTGCGTCGCATGTTCGACGCGGCCGAAGCCGCCTTTGGCGGTATCGATGTCCTCGTCAACAATGCCGGCATCATGCAACTCGCCAAGATCACCGATGCTGACGATGCCCATTTCGATCGCCAGATCGCCACCAATCTGAAGGGTACCTTCAACACGCTGCGCGAAGCCGGCAAACGCCTGCGTGACGGCGGCCGCATCGTCAACTTCTCGACCAGCGTCGTCGGCCTGAAGCTGGAATCCTATGGCGTCTATGCCGCCACCAAGGCCGCTGTGGAAACACTGACTGGTATCATGTCCAAGGAATTGCGCGGCCGCTCGATCACGGTCAACGCCGTCGCGCCGGGTCCGACGGCCACCGATCTTTTCCTCAACGGCAAGAGTGACGAGCTGATCGACCGCATGGCCAAGATGAACCCGCTGGAACGCCTCGGCACGCCGGATGATATCGCCGCCGCCGTTTCCTTCCTCGCCGGCCCCGATGGTTCCTGGATCAACGGCCAGACGCTGCGTGCCAATGGCGGCATGGTCTGAGGCTTCCGCCGGATCGGCCTGGAGGACCTGCTGGAGCCGCATGCAAGGGGCTGATGCGTCGCCTACACCCTTTCCGCGCGTCAAATCGCCGCTTCTGTGCCACAGGAGCGGCGATCACTTGCTTTCATCGGGACTATTTTGTGTCGCACGGCATTCCAAGCCTATAAGTTTCGTATTAAAGCGAATCCTTTAGAGGGTCGGGAGATATCCATGGACGCGCAGGACATCGGCGAAATCGCCAGCTGGCTCATGCAGGCCGGTCTTAAGGGCATGGGAGAAGCCGATATTCTGGCGGGATTTTGCGAGCAGTGCCGCCAGCATGGTCTCAACCTCGATCGTGCCATGGCGTTGATGGACACGCTGCATCCGGTCTACGAGGGCCGCGCCTTTCGCTGGGACGGCAATCAGGCGATCGAGCGCGAGTTCGAATATGGCCCGTCGCATCAAGGGATCGCCGCCGAGAATTGGCAGCGTACCTCCTTCCATCACATGTTGACGACAGGCGCGGACGAGGTGCGTCGGCGTATCGGCTTCGGCGACCCGGTTGACTTCTACGGGCTCGACACGCTGCTGACCGATGGTCACACGGACTACATCGCCATGGTGCACCGCTTCGAAGAGGGCGGCACGATCGGCGAGATGGATTGTTTTTACTCTAACTTCGCCACCGCCGGCGCCATGGGCTTTCCGGACGAGGATCTGCGCGTGCTGCGCAAGCTTACGCCGGCTTTGGCTTTGGCTATCAAATGCACAGGTACCAGCCGCATTGCCCGCACCATTGCCGAGGTCTATCTGGGCGAGGATGCCGCGCGCCATGTTCTCGAGGGCAAGATCACGCGCGGCAAGGCCGAGCGCATTTCGGCGGCGCTGTGGTTCTCCGATCTCGCCAACTACACCCGCATCTCGGATACGGCCGAGCCGGACGAAATCATTCCGATGCTGAACGCCTATGCCGATGCGGTGATTTCCTCGATCCACGAGGCCGGCGGCAATGTGCTGAAGCTGATCGGCGATGGCACGCTGGCGATCTTCAAAGCCCGCGATGCAAGCGACGCCTGCGCTGCGGCGCTGATGGCGGAATCGCTGCTGCGCCAACGGCTGCGTGATCTCAACTCTCAGCGGCAGATCGAGGGCCGGCCGGTGACCGAGGTCTACCTCGGCCTGCATATCGGCGATGTCTTCTATGGCAATATCGGCAGCATGGACCGCCTGGATTTCACCGTCATCGGCCCTGCCGTCAACGAGGTCAGCCGCATCGCCTCCATGTGCCGTTCGGCCGATCGTAATATCCTGATGTCGTCGAATTTCGTCGAGACCCTGGCGGCCGATCAGAGCAACGATCTCGTCTCGGTCGGCCGCTATGCGCTGCGCGGCGTCAACCGGCCGCAGGAGCTGTTCACGCTGCTGTCATCGGCGGCGTGATTGGGCGGCATGACGCTTTTCATCGACGGTCGGCGGCAAACATCGGTCCGCCCTTGTGCCGCGGAAAGCCGTCGCCGTTGATCATCACCAGCTCGATATCGCTGGCGCGGGCGGCGATGCCTTCTGCGAGAAGAGCGTTGCCTTCATCGGTTGCGATGCTGATCTGTTCCCGGTATCAGGATCATAGGTTTCGGGCGCCGAGTATCGATTGCGCTTACGGTCGAAGCCGACACCGCACGGATTTTGCGTGTGCCTTATGGTGGGCAAAATTTCCCCGAAGATTGGTCGCTGTAGTCGCCCCATAAAGATCGGACAAGATCAGATTGGGATGTTGCGAATGGCCTGCCTTACGTACTCCCAGATTTCATTGATGGTTTTCTCGTCGCCGGTGATGGAAAGTCCGACGTAAGTTTCTGCCTCAATGGTTATTTCCTGCCCGGCCAGTTGCAGCAGAACTGTCTCGATTTCTTGCGAGCCAGCGACTGCCCGATTCCGACTTATGATGGACGCTCCGAGTTGACGCAGAACGTGCATGAGGGTGTCTCGAAGGTTTTGATCGTGTTCCTGACCCAGAATCACTGTCTTTGTCATCGAGTTGGTCCAGCTAGTACGAGCGTGCCCTTCAAATCTCATGCTTCCTGATATTGTGCAGCACCTTATGCAGCGTCGCGATGAAGGCGCGGTATTCGGTTTCTTCCACGCCGTCGAACATCTGCAGGAACAGGTCGTACATGGTCGGCCAGAGTTTCTCGAAGGCGGCGCGGCCGTCTTCGGTGATAGAGACGTCGCGCACGCGCATGTCCTCGGCGCGGGGCTGGCGGCGGATGAAGCCCTGTTGCTCGAGGGAATCCAGCGTCCGGCTCATCGTCGATTGTTCGGTGACGGCAAAGACGGAGAGTTCGTTGATGGTCACGGAGGAGGAGATGCTGAGAATGGCGAGCGCGCGCATCTTCGCGGTCGTCATGTCGTATTCGCGCAGTTCCTCGGCCATGTTGTTGTTCCAGCGGGCTATCAACCGGTTCATCAGATAGGGAGCGAAGTGGTTGAGCCCAATTTCGCCCATGGTCGGGCGTTTCTCGGAGCTATTATGGTTATGCCGCAAAACGGCGCCTGAAAACCGTTCCTCCATGAACGATATCTCCTCGTGGGATCTTGCTATTTCAGTGATGACGCGAGCAAGAATCCGAGTCTCCGCCAAGACCCGAACCCGTCGCAGGCACCTTTGAGCATAGAGCTGCTACATGGGTGCGGTGGTTAACAGAGGAGTTGAAGGGGCGCCAGAGGAAAAGCCGGCCTAGCCTGCTGTCGTCGTTGCCGCCACTTACGCAATCATGGTCGCATAATCCACCAAACTAGCGTTGCCGTCATTCGCGTTAAAGGAAGCCGATCGGCTCGCTCATGCTGGGGAAATGCTGGCGAAGTGACGGCCTCCGGGCTTAACCGCTAAACCTTTGACATTTGAAATATTGCTCCGTAGACCGTTCCTATATGAAATGGCAACGTGGCGATCTGAGCTGAAACCATGGCAGAATCCGAGAGCGGAATCGTCGATCTGGAAATCATCGTCCAGGGTGCCCAGGAGGGCAAGAAGCAGGAGCTGCGGCTCTGGCTGCGGATGCTGTCGACCACCAAGCTGATATCGCAGGAAATCCGCCGGCGCCTGCGCAATGAATTCGGCGCAACGCTGCCGCAATTCGACCTGATGGCGCAGCTCCATCGTGAGCATGATGGCCTGCGGCTCGGCGAGCTTTCCAAGCGCACGATGGTTACCAACGGCAATGTGACGGGACTGGTGGAGCGGCTGGAAACCGACGGTCTGGTGCTGCGCGTAACGCCGGATGGCGACCGGCGCGTGACAGTCGCCAAGTTGACGAAGAAGGGCGACGAGATTTTCGCCGCTATGGCTGCCGCTCATGAGGGCTGGCTGCGCGAGTTGATGGCCGATGTCGAGCCCACGATCATCGCCGGGCTCTGGAAGGATATCGGCGAGGTCAAATCGTCCGTCAACAATCACCTTTCGGGCGTTGCCTTCGATTGATGGCTGGATCTATCGCGCCTGCTCGCTCTTGAAGCTCTTTTCGAGCACCATCAAGCCGTCGGCCAGAATTGGGGCGGCAAGGCATTGCGGTGGCGGAGTTGTTCGGGCGCCGCCACCGCTCACACGCGGCTTATCTGTGCCGCGCTATGACCTCGGTAAGAACTTTTTCGAAGCGGGCGATCTCTTCGAGTTTGTCATAGTGTACCAGAGAAACGCGGATTGCGCCTGTTTCCATTGAAGGGCCGAGACATTCATCAGGCGCGGAGCGAATACATGGCCGTCGAGCAGCCGGATATCGTAGAACGAAGGGCAGCCGTGTCAAACCTCCTCGGTTTCCCAAGCCGCCTGATCGGCGCCGGACACCTCTTCGCCCTTGGCGACCTTTGTCTGGCGAAGGCCGATGCCGACGCCGATGAGGGCAAGTGCGCCGCCGATGGCGTGATAGGAGTGCAGTTGCTCGCCGAGGACCGCCCAGGCGAGCGCCGCGACGACGATCGGTAGGAGGTTGATGAGCAGGGAGGTTCGCGCCGCCCCGAGCTTCCGGATGCCGATCATCCAGCACAGCGGCGCCAGCAGCGATGTCGGAATGGCGGCATAAAGGATCAGTGGCAGATTGGCTGACGTGATCGGTGAGATATCGCCCATCAGGAAGACTGGAACGAGCAGGATGGTCGAAAAGCTGATCTGCCAGAAGAGCTGCTGCCATATGGGCAGCGGCATCGCCCAGCGCTTCAGCATCACGCCGTAGAGCGAGTTGGACAGCACTGCGACGATCATCAAGCCGTCGCCGATATGGAAGCCGCCGTTCAAAAGGGCTACGGGGTGGCCCTGCGAGGTGAGGTAGATCAGGCCGATCAGGGAAATGACCCCGCCGGCAATGCTGGCCGCCGTCAGTCTTTCGCCCGCAAGCGCGCCTGCCAGCAGCGTGGACATAAGGGGCATCAGGGCGATGATCACGCCCATATTGACAGCCGACGTGGTCCTAGCCGCCTCGTAGGCGAGGCTTTGGTAGACGACCATGCCGAGCGCGCCGAGGATGGTGAGCTTCAGCCAATATTGCTTAATGAGAGCACGGTTCCGCCATGCGGCCCGGCCGACGAAAGGCGTGAGGATAAGGAAGGCCAGCAGCCAGCGATAGAAGGAGATCGAGCCGGGCGAGATGACGCCGGCCGCGGCCTTGGTAACGACGGTGTTACCGGACCAGATGAGGACGGTGAGCAGCGGCGCCAGCGCCGCGCTCGTCATGATGGCGGCGGTGCCGTTGGCGGGAGAGGTCGGGTTCTTGCTCATGGCGTCCTCCTGTCGGATGGCCGGCCTAGTCGGGGTTATGTCGATGTTGCTTTTACTGTCTGTCCGATTTCCGGTATATAGCGAATCTCAGACACAGGTAGCGGATTGCGGACATATAGGAACAGGGGATGGCAACACGCGAACCACGCATCGAGGGAGATCCGCCGCACCCGGTCTCCTTTCGGACGGAGCATTACAAGGGCGGCACGGTCTTCCCCGCCAAAAGCCAGCCGTGGGGCGAGCTCAACTATGCCCTTATGGGCGTCGCCGAATTCGTCATCGAAGGCGTGCGCTATCTGTCTCCACCCCATTACGCGATCTGGCTGCCGCCCGACACGATGCATGGTGCCTGGAACCAGCATGACCTGCATTATGTCACTGTCTATGTCGAGCGCGCACTCTGCGCCGATCTGCCGGCAGAACCTTCGACGCTCAGCATCAGCCCGTTGCTGAAAGCGATCCTGGCGGACTTCGCCGTCCGCGACATCACGCTTCCGGCAACGGAGGAGGACCTGCGGCTGGCGCTGGTTATGGTCGATCAGATCCGTCTTGCCCCGCGCTGCGAAAGCTATCTGCCGCTATCCAATGATCCATTGCTGGGACCGGTGCTGAAGGCGTTGCAGGCCGATCCCGGCGATCGTCATTCGCTGGCGGAATGGGCGCGCAGGATGGGAACGACCGAGCGGACGCTGTCCCGCCGCTGCAACGATGATCTCGGCATCTCCTTCAACGAATGGCGTCAGCGGCTGCGGCTGGTCAAGGCGCTGGCGCTGATCGAGGCTGGTGAACCGGTGCGGCGGATCGCGACGCAGCTTGGCTATGGCAGCGCCTCCGCCTTCATCGCCATGTTTCGCCGACTGACGGGGACGAGCCCGACGAGGCTCGGCTGAGGCCCTCATGGATCGATCAGCAAGATCTCGAGCTTCCGCAACTCTTCCGGATCGGCCATTGCATTGATACCGGTGATCCCACCGTCATCAGTAATGGTGAGGCGAAGCGCGATGCGCAATTGCCCGCCGAGGATGACGACGGCGCCGACGGCACCATTGATGACGGCAAGCCGGGCGCCCTGGGCGCGGCCGCGGAAGGTTTCGGCAACGGCGGAGCTGCCGCGGATTTCGGCTAGTGCCCCCATCCGCGTCGCGACCGCATCGGCGCGGAAGACGACGTCGGGATCGAGAGCGGTAAGAAGTGCGGTCATGTCGCCGTTGCGGGATGCCGTGAAGAAGGCATCGACCAGATGACGCTGACGGGCGAGATCTGCCTCAGCCGTGGGCGGCACTCCCTGAGCCCGCCGGCGGGCGCGGCTGGCGAGCTGGCGCGTGGCGATGGTACTGCGCCCGACGATCGGGGCGATGTCGTCGAAGGCCATGTCGAACATATCGTGCAGCACGAAGGCCAGCCGCTCAGCCGGCGTCAGCTTTTCCAGCACCACCGGCAGCGCAAGCCCGACTGAGTCGGCGAGCAACGCATCCTGCTCCGGGTCCGTGCCGTTTCCGGCCTCATGGCTGACGACCGGTTCGGGGACGCGGACGGTCAACGGTTCCTCGCGCCGGGATTTGCGACTGCGCAGCCAGTCGAGGCAGATGCGGGCGGTGACCGTCGTCAGCCAGCCGCCGAGATTGTCGATCTCCGACGTGTCGGTGCGGCTAAGCCGCAGCCATGCCTCCTGCACCGCATCCTCCGCCTCCGTCCGTGAGCCCAGCATGCGATAGGCTACGGCGCGCAAGTGCGGCCGGTTGGCTTCGAATTTTTCCGCCTGCCACTTTTTTTCGTCCATCGGTCACATTCCCTCATCCTGTTCCGTCATGCCTATGACGAACGAGGCCCGGCTGGTGTGACAATGGATCGGCACGGGAGCGGCATCGTCAAGGCCAAAACATCCAAGGAGAGAATGATGCAAGCCCGTATGAAGAACCCCGCTCTTGTCTTACCGGAAACCCTGCAGGCGCTTCTGGCGCTCAGCGCTTCGCTGAGGGATCGCGGCCTGTCCGAAAATACCATGGACCTCGTGCATCTGCGTATCAGCCAGATCAATGGCTGCAGCGTCTGCACCGATATGGGTTTCCGCAAGCTGCAGAAGGCAGGGGAAACGATCGAGCGTATCGTCGGCGTTTCCGCCTGGCGCGAAATGCCTTATTTCACCGAGGCTGAACGCGCCGCCCTTGCACTTGGCGAAGCCGCAACCCGGCTTGCCGACCGGCCGGAGGCCGTAAGCGACGAGATCTGGAACGAGGCTGCCCGGCACTACGACGAGAAAGCGCTGTCAGTACTGATTGTTTCGATCGCGGTCGACAATGTCTGGAACCGGCTGAACGCAACGGTCCGGCAGCAGGCGGGAGCATCCTGGAACTGATCCGGATCGTGCCGAAGAAAACCGTCTCCCGATAGGGAGGCGGTTGGTTCAGATCTCAAGCTTCGCTTACCTTCGAGGTCACCAGCAGTTTCGCCAGCCAGTCGACGAAGACGCGCACCTTGTTGCTCAGGTGCCGGTTTGGTGGATAGACGATGTGCAGCGGTATGGGGTTGCGGGTCCAGCCAGGGAGGACGGGGATGAGGTCGCCCCTGGCGAGTTCATCGCGGATCATGAACGCGGGGGCCTGGGCGATGCCGAGGCCGGCCATTGCGGCATTGACGTAGCTGCGGCTGTCGTTGACCGAAAGGATGTAGCGCGGGCTGATTTCCAGCGATTCATTGCCGCGCTGAAATTCGAACGGGATGACCCGCCCGGTCTGCGCGCGAAAATAGCTGACGGCATAGTGCGTGGTTTCCAGTTCGTCCGGTCGTTCCGGCAGGCCGAATTTCTCGATATAGCGCGGAGCGGCGCAGGTGATGAGCGGTATCTCGCCCACCCGACGGGCAATCAGCGACTGGTCGCTCGGCATGCCGGCGCGCAGCGCGCAGTCGACATTTTCCGCGAGATAATCCACCAGCCGGTCGCCGACGCCGAGGTCGATATGGATGTCGGGATAGCGTTGGTAGAAATCGCAAAGCGCCGGCATGATGATCTTCTCGGCGAAGGCGCCGGCCATTTCGACGCGCAGGCGGCCGCTTGGCAGGCTCTGCGAATTGCTGATGCTGCCATCGAGTTCGTCGATCTCGGAGAGGATCTGGATGGCGCGTTCGTAGTAGAGAGCGCCATCGGTCGTCACCATGACCCGTCGTGTTGTGCGGTTCAGGAGCTTGGCGTGCAGATGCGCCTCGAGCGACTGGATGAGCGTCGTCACCGTCGCCTTCGGCATGGAGAGGGTTGCGGCGGCGCGGGTGAAATTGCCTGTTTCCACCACGCGCGCAAATGCCCGCATTGCTGATAGCTGGTCCATTTCAGGGTGCCCTTCGACCACCGAGAAAGCAGCCGATTGTTTGTCATTGTGAATAGTCTAGTCGAATATAGGCCACTTATTCTCAGAACGGAATAACAATATGTTGTCTTCATGATTGTTGCAATGCGGCACGGGGCGCTGGGAGCCGCATTATCCTGAACATGGTCGCCAAGCCTGTGAAATGGCTTTAGGAAAGGGACATGTTCGACAGAATAGACAAGGATATGGGTTCATGAGCGCGCCGTGGAAAGATGTTGTGCTGGAAAACGTGCCTACGGGACCGGTCGCAGCGCGGATCTACAACGGCGAGGGTCTCAAGAAGGCAGCACCCATCGTGCTTTATCTGCACGGTGGCGCCTTTCTCGATACCGAGCATGCGACCGTCCGGCCTGTCGCCGCCAGTCTTGCGGAGGCGGGTGTGATCGTGGTTGCCGCCGACTATACCAGCGGCAATCAGAATGCCTTTCCGCAGGTGCTGGAATGCGCCTACGGGATTCTCGCCTACCTCAGCAACAAGCGGAACATGCTGGAGCTGGGCGGAGCGAAAAAATCGCTGCTGTTTGTCGCCGGTGAGGAATCGGGTGGCAATGTCGCAGCGGGTGTTGCTTTAAAGGCGCGCGATCAGATGCCCGGTTCGCTGGACGGACAGGTGTTGATATCGCCGCTTCTCGATCCCTTCATGGGATCGAAATCTTTCCTCCAGGCGGAGGAAAGCGGCATGCGCGAGCGCTGGACGGAAGGCTGGAATCGTTACCTGGGTTTTCTGGGTGGTGTCTGTCATCCCTATGCGGCGCCTCGATACTGTTCGCGGCTTTCGGGCCTCGCGCCGGCATTGGTGCTCACGGCCGAGGACGACCCGCTCCGCGACGAGAGCATGGAATATGGCCGCCGCCTCAAGGAGGCAGGCGTCCGTGTTCGCCAGCAAGTCCTCCCCGCCGGGACAGGCTGGCCCACCCTCTATGGCGGGCAGTCGAAGGACAAGCCGTCATGGCAGCAGGATGTCTGCTGTTCTTTCAAGGGTTTTGTCGAAGACGTGCAGGCTTGATCGATCAGGGCATGCCACTTTCGAGTGGAGCCGCGGTAAGCGGATAGAATGCTCTGGACGCGGAAATGAGAGCGATCGCGGGCGTTCATTCGAACGTGCGGCGCCTTGGAGCCTGACGATAGCGAGTCGATAGGAATTTTCGGTCCCGTGTCCCAAGCCGGGACCACAAGGAGAGACTAACATGACGTCCAACGGTAAGCGCTGGGCCCTGTGGGGTGCCGGCATGGGTGTTGCTGCGACTGTTGCAGGGGCGACCTTCTATCTGGATCTGCCGCGCGGCGCGCAAGCGACGGAGAAGGCGGCGGCAATGCCGGCTATCCCAGTCACCGTCGCGGCTGTCCAGGCGCGCGATATCACCGCCTGGCAGGAGTTTTCCGGCCGGCTCGAAGCCATCGACCGGGTAGAGGTCCGTCCGCGTGTGGCCGGGGCCATCCAGTCGGTTCATTTCCGTGAAGGGGCCCTGGTCAAGCAGGGCGACCTGCTGGTGACGATCGATCCGGCGCCTTTCCAGGCGGCCGTCGCCCAGGCGCAGGCACAAGTCGGTGCGGCAAAGGCCAAGCTCGATCTGACCAAGGTCGAGGTCGACCGCGGCCAGAAGCTTTTCGACAACAAGACGATCTCGCAGAGCGACATGGATACGCGTGCCAGCAACTATGCCGAGGCGGAAGCCAATCTGAAGGCTGCACAGGCATCGCTCCAGACAGCGCAGTTGAACCTTGATTATACCGAGGTTCACGCTCCGATCGCCGGCCGTGTCGGCAAGATCGCGGTCACCGTGGGCAATCTTGTCGCTGCCGGCTCCGCTTCGCCGGCGCTCACGACGCTGGTCTCGGTCAATCCGATCTATGCCAGCTTCAATGCGAGCGAACAGACCGTCACCCAGGCGTTGGCTGAGCTGCCGGTCACCGACGGCGTCGCACCGCCGGTCGAACAGATCCCCGTGCAGATCGGCACTACCAGCGACAACGGCACGCCGATCAACGGCAAGCTGCAGCTGATCGACAATGAAGTCGATGCGGCAAGCGGCACGGTCAGCGTGCGCGCCGTCTTCGACAATCCGGGCGGGCGTCTCATCCCCGGCCAGTTCGTGCGCGTTCGCATGGGCCAGCCGAAGGCCGAGAGCAAGCTGGTGATCAGCGAGCGGGCGATCGGCACCGACCAGGATAAGAAGTTCGTCTTCGTGGTCGATGGCGACAACAAGGTGGTCTATCGCCAGATCAGCCTTGGTGACACTGCCGATGGCCAGCGCA
Source organism: Rhizobium sp. (assembly GCA_036383055.1). Lineage (GTDB taxonomy): Bacteria > Pseudomonadota > Alphaproteobacteria > Rhizobiales > Rhizobiaceae > Rhizobium. Next base: position 24,995 of record DASVPC010000322.1, read on the forward strand.
TCGTCGAAGCCGGCCTGAATGCCGGTGATCGGGTCATCGTCAACGGCCTGCAGCGGGTTCGCCCGGGTGCCGTGGTCGATCCGAAACTCGAAGAAAAAGTCGCGGCGGCTCAATAATCGATATTGCCGGGAGGCAACCCTCCCGGCGGTCGTCCCAATGGTCTGATTTTGGAATGCTCGTGGCGCATATCGCGGACGGGCCTGGACTTCGTGTCCTTTTACATTCACCCCTGGAGAGGGTTCTGCCATGAACATCTCAAGATTTTTCGTCGACCGTCCGGTGTTTGCCGGAGTGCTATCGGTCCTCATCGTGGTCGCCGGCCTGATCGGTCTTCGGCTGCTGCCGATTTCCGAATATCCGGAAGTCGTGCCGCCGTCGATCGTCGTCACCGCGCAATATCCCGGCGCCAACCCCAAGGTCATCGCCGAAACCGTGGCGACGCCGATCGAAGAGCAGATCAACGGCGTCGAAGGCATGCTCTATATGAACAGCCAGGCGACATCAGATGGTCTGATGACGCTGACGATCACCTTCAAACTCGGCACCGATCCGGACAAGGCGCAGCAGCTCGTGCAGAACCGCGTCTCGCAGGCCGAGCCGCGCCTGCCGCAGAACGTGCGCGATCTCGGCATCACCACGGTCAAGAGCTCGCCTGACCTGATGATGGTGGTCAACCTCATCTCGCCGGACAACCGCTACGACATCACCTATCTGCGCAATTACGCGACCTTGAACATCAAGGACCGGCTCGCCCGCATCGACGGTGTTGGCCAGGTTCGCGTGTTTGGATCGGGCGATTATTCCATGCGCGTCTGGGTCGATCCGCAGAAATCCGCGGAACGCGGCCTTGCCGCAAGCGACATCGCCAATGCCATTCGTGCACAGAATATCCAGGCCGCCGCCGGCATCATCGGCCAATCGCCGAGCGTTCCCGGCATCGATGTGCAGCTCAACGTCAACGCGCAAGGCCGCCTGACGACGCCGGAGGAGTTCGGCAATATCATCGTCAAGAGCGGCAGCAACGGCGAGATCACGCGCCTGCGCGACGTTGCGCGTATCGAGCTCGGTGCCGCCGACTATTCGTTGCGTTCGCTGCTCGACGGCAAGCCGGCGGTGGCCGTTCCGGTCTTCCAGGCTCCGGGCTCCAATGCCATCACCATCTCGGACGATGTCGTCAAGACGATGAACGAGCTGCAGACGGCGATGCCCGACGGCGTGAAATACGAGATCGTCTACGACACCACGCAGTTCGTGCGCTCATCGATCGACAAGGTCGTGCATACGCTGCTGGAAGCGATCGCGCTCGTCGTCATCGTCGTCATCCTGTTCCTGCAGACATGGCGTGCCTCGATCATCCCGCTGATCGCCGTTCCCGTCTCGATCATCGGCACGTTCGCGGTGATGTATGTCTTCGGCTTCTCGATCAATGCGCTAAGCCTCTTCGGCCTGGTGCTGGCGATCGGTATCGTCGTCGACGACGCCATCGTGGTGGTCGAAAACGTCGAGCGTAATATCGAAAACGGCCTCAGTCCGCGCGACGCGACCTATCGCGCCATGAAGGAAGTCTCCGGTCCGATCATCGCGATCGCGCTGGTGCTGGTCGCCGTCTTCGTGCCGCTCGCCTTCATCTCCGGCCTGTCGGGCGAGTTCTATCGTCAGTTCGCTTTGACGATTGCGATTTCGACGGTGATTTCCGCCTTCAACTCGCTGACGCTGTCTCCGGCTTTGGCGGCCCTTCTTCTGAAGGATCATCATGCGCCGAAGGATATGCTGACGCGGGTGATGGACGCGGTGTTCGGCTGGTTCTTCCGCGGCTTCAACAAGGTGTTCAACCGCGGCTCCCATGCTTACGGCAAGGGCGTCGGTGGCATCCTGTCGTTGAAGAGCCTGGTCATGGTGGTCTATCTCGCGCTGATCGGCGCGACCTACTTCCTGTTCCAGACCGTGCCGGGCGGTTTCGTGCCGCAGCAGGACAAGCAGTACCTGATCGGCTTCGCGCAGCTGCCTGATGGGGCGACCCTCGACCGCACGGATGACGTCATCCAGAGGATGAGCAAGATCGCCCTGGAACAGCCGGGCGTCGAACATGCCATCGCTTTCCCTGGCTTGTCGATCAACGGCTTCACCAACTCTTCCAACGCCGGCATCGTCTTCGTGACCCTGAAGGCTTTCGAGGAGCGCACGACGCCGGACCTTTCGGGCGGCGCCATCGCCATGCAGCTGAACCAGAAGTTCGGGGCGATCCAGGATGCCTTCATCGCCATGTTCCCGCCGCCGCCCGTCCAGGGTCTCGGCACGACCGGCGGCTTCAAGCTGCAGATCGAGGACCGTGCCGGTCTCGGCTACCAGGCGCTCGACGAGGCCAACAAGGCGTTCATTGCCAAGGCCTATCAGACGCCGGAACTAACCGGCATCTTCTCGAGCTACCAGATCAACGTGCCGCAGCTTTTCGCCGATCTCGATCGCGCCAAGGCCGAGCAGCTGGGGGTCTCGGTGACCGACGTCTTCGACACGCTGCAGATCTATCTGGGTTCGCTTTATGTCAACGACTTCAATGCCTTCGGCCGTACCTACAGCGTACGCGTGCAGGCGGACGCCAAGTTCCGCTCGCATGCAAGCGATATCGGTCAGTTGAAGGTCCGGTCGGCATCGGGCCAGATGATCCCGCTATCGGCGCTCCTGAAGGTCGAGGCCAGCACCGGTCCGGAACGGACGACGCGCTACAACGGCTTCCTCGCCGCCGATATCAACGGTGGCCCGGCTCCGGGCTTCTCGTCCGGTCAGGCCCAGGCCGCCATCGAGCGCATCGCCAAAGAAACCCTGCCGAAGGGCATCGGTTACGAATGGACCGATCTGACCTACCAGCAGATCCTGGCCGGCAGTTCAGGCATCCTGATCTTCCCGCTGGCCTTGCTGCTCGTCTACCTCGTGTTGGCGGCCCAGTATGAAAGCGTCACCCTGCCGCTTGCGATCGTGATGATAGTGCCGATGGGCGTGCTTGCCGCCCTGACGGGTGTCTGGCTGACGGGGGGCGACAACAACATCTTCACGCAGATCGGCTTGATGGTGTTGGTGGGCTTGTCGGCGAAGAACGCGATCCTGATCGTGGAATTCGCCCGCGAGCTGGAATTCGAGGGCCGCACGCCGGTTCAGGCCGCGATCGAAGCCAGCCGCCTGCGTCTGCGCCCGATCCTGATGACCTCAATGGCCTTCATCATGGGTGTTGTGCCGTTGGTCACCTCGACCGGTGCCGGTGCCGAAATGCGCGCCGCCATGGGTGTCGCGGTGTTTGCCGGCATGATCGGCGTGACCTTCTTCGGCATCTTCATGACGCCGGTGTTCTACGTGCTGATTCGCAGGATGGCGGGCAACCGTCCGCTGAAGCAGCACCACAGCAACGACAACAATCATTCGGCGGAGGTGCTTCCGATCGCCGCCGAATAGGGATGTCGTGTCGGGTAGTACCCTAATGCCCGGCATGACATGGGCGGGACCGTAAGGTCCCGCCCTCTTTCGTTCTCGTGAGGCAATTTTTCTTTTTGGGCCAATCTGTTTTTCGAAGATTTTGCCGCTCGCCCGCCAATTTCGTTTGCATGCCGACGCCATGGGTTTATCAAGCACATAGGCATATTGACTGACGTACATCGGGCCGGAGGAGCTGTTCCGATGCGCGTTATTGCGAGGAGGATGCATGCATATCGCCATTATCGGAGCAGCCGGTATGATCGGCCGAAAACTGACTGCGCGGCTGGTAGCCGATGGCGGCCTCGGTGGCCGTGAGATCACCCGGCTGACGCTGGTCGATGTGATCGAGCCGCCGCAACCGGAAGGGTTCGAAGGCAAGGTCAAGGCGCGCGCCAGGGATCTGTCTGCGCCCGGTGCCGCCGAGAAGATCGTGGCCCGCCGGCCGAATGTGATCTTCCATCTCGCCGCCATCGTTTCGGGCGAGGCGGAGCTGGATTTCGACAAAGGATACCGCATCAATCTCGACGGCACACGGCAGCTTTTCGAAGCCATCCGGGCCGCTAATAGCGAGGATGGATACAAACCTCGCGTCGTTTTCACCTCGTCCTGCGCCGTCTTCGGTTCGCCTTTCCCGACGCCCATTCCGGACGATTTCCATCTGGCGCCGCTCACCAGCTATGGCACGCAGAAGGCGATGAGCGAGCTGCTGCTGGCCGACTATACGCGACGCGGATTTCTCGATGGCATCGGCATTCGCCTACCGACCATCTGTATTCGCCCCGGCAAGCCGAACCGAGCAGCCTCCGGCTTCTTCTCCGGCATATTGCGCGAGCCGCTCGTGGGTATGGAGGCCGTGCTGCCGGTGCCGGAAGAGGTGCGGCATTGGCATGCCTCGCCGCGTTCGGCAGTCGGATTCCTCGTTCATGGTGCCACGGTCGATCTGACGCCGCTGGGCGCGGATCGCAGCCTCTCCATGCCGGGCGTCAGCGCCACGGTCGGCGAGCAGATCGAGGCGCTCCGCCGCGTTGCCGGCGACAAGGCGGTGAAGCTCATCCGTCGCGAGCCCGACGAGCTGGTGATGCGGATCGTCTCCGGTTGGGCGCAGGGCTTTACCGCCAAGCGTGCGAAGAAGCTCGGCTTCGTGGCCGAAAAATCCTTCGACGAGATCATCCGCGTTCATATCGAAGACGAATTGGGAGGGCAGCTGCGATGACCGGTCGGAAGATCGCTTTCCTCGGGACCGGATTGATGGGCGCTCCTATGGCGCGGCGCCTGCTTGGCGCCGGCTTTGCCGTCACCGTCTGGAATCGCGACCGGAGCAAGGCGGATGCGCTGGCGGCTGATGGAGCAATCGTTGCGGCGACGGCGGCGGATGCGGCCCAGGGCGCATCGGTGCTTTTCACCATGCTGACCAATGGCGGCGCGGTGAGCGAGGTCCTGTTCGGAAGTGGGGTGATGGATGCGCTGGCGCCCGGCGCCGTCGTCATCGACAACAGCTCGATCGCGCCGCCGATCGCCCGCGAGCATGCGGCGAAATTGGCCGAGCGTGGTTTTCGCCATATCGACGCGCCCGTTTCGGGCGGTGTAGTCGGGGCTGCGGCCGGGACGCTGGCGGTCATGGCCGGCGGCGACGCCGATGTCATCGACAGTGTCCGCGACGTGCTCGCGCCGCTTGGCCGCGTCACTCATGTCGGATCGAGCGGCACGGGTCAGCTCGCCAAGCTTGGTAACCAGCAGATCGTTGCCGTCACCATCGGCGCGATCGCCGAGGCCATGCTGCTGGTGGAGGCCGGCGGCGGCTCGCGCGAGGCTTTCCGCGCCGCCATTCGCGGCGGTTTTGCCGAAAGCCGGATTCTCGAGCTGCATGGCCAGCGCATGATCGACCGCAATTTCGAGCCGGGCGGCACTTCCCGCAATCAGCTGAAGGATCTCGATGCGGTTCTGGCCGCAGCCCGAAGCCTTTCGCTTCATCTGCCGCTGACCGAAACCATCAGGACGGAATTCGCCGAATTCGTCGAAAACGGTGGCGCGGAGAACGATCACAGCGGCCTGCTGCTACATCTGGAAGACAAGAATGGCCGAGGAAAGGCTTGAGAAAGACATGAGCGACAATAGCCCATCCAAACGTCGTCTGCGCTCGCAGGACTGGTTCGACAATCCCGATCACATCGATATGACGGCGCTCTATCTTGAGCGCTTCATGAATTACGGCATCACGCCGGAGGAGCTGCGCTCCGGCAAGCCGATCATCGGCATCGCCCAGAGCGGCAGCGACCTGACCCCGTGCAACCGTCATCACATCGATCTTGCCAAGCGCGTCCGCGACGGCATTCGCGATGCCGGCGGTATTCCGATCGAGTTTCCTACCCATCCGATCTTCGAGAACTGCAAGCGCCCGACGGCGGCGCTCGACCGCAATCTCGCCTATCTCGGTCTCGTCGAGGTGCTTTACGGCTATCCGCTCGACGGTGTTGTCCTGACGACGGGCTGCGACAAGACCACGCCGTCGGCGTTGATGGCGGCATCCACCGTCAATATTCCGGCAATCGTATTGTCCGGCGGGCCGATGCTGGATGGCTGGCATGATGGCGAGCTGGCCGGGTCCGGCACGGTGATCTGGCGTTCGCGCCGCAAGCTCGCGGCCGGCGAGATCGACGAAGAGGAGTTCATGGAGGCGTCGCTTGCCTCGGCGCCCTCGATCGGTCATTGCAATACCATGGGCACGGCCTCGACCATGAACGCCATGGCCGAAGCGCTCGGCATGTCGCTGACCGGCTGTGCCGCCATTCCCGGCGCCTATCGCGAGCGCGGGCAGATGGCCTATCGCACCGGGCGGCGCGCCGTCGAACTGGTGCTCGAAAACATCAAGCCGTCCGACGTGCTGACCCGGGAGGCTTTTCTCAATGCCATCCGCGTCAATTCGGCGATCGGTGGCTCGACCAATGCGCAGCCGCATCTGGCGGCCATGGCCAAGCATGCTGGCGTTGAGCTTCATCCCGAGGACTGGCAGGTGCACGGCTTCGACATTCCGCTGCTGGCCAATGTGCAGCCGGCGGGTGCTTATCTCGGCGAGCGTTTCCACCGTGCCGGCGGTGTGCCGGCCATCATGTGGGAACTGCTGCAGGTCGGCAAGCTTGATGGCAACTGTCCGACGGTGACCGGCAAGACCATGGCGGAGAACCTGAAGGGGCGCGAGGCAACGGACCGTGAGGTCATTCTCCCATTCGCCGCGCCGCTGAAGGAGCGGGCGGGCTTTCTGGTGTTGAAGGGCAATCTCTTCGATTTCGCCATCATGAAGATGAGTGTCGTGTCGGAGGATTTCCGCAGCCGCTATCTGCAGGAGCCAGGCCGGGAAGGCGTGTTCGAGGGCAGGGCCGTGGTTTTCGACGGCTCGGAAGACTATCACAGGCGCATCAACGATGCCGATCTCGGCATCGACGAGAACACCATTCTCGTCATTCGTGGCGCCGGACCGATCGGCTGGCCGGGTTCGGCCGAAGTCGTCAACATGCAGCCGCCGGACGCACTGCTGAAGCGCGGCATTCGCAGCCTGCCGACGATCGGAGATGGCCGTCAGTCGGGAACCGCCGACAGTCCGTCGATCCTCAATGCCTCGCCGGAAAGTGCGGCGGGCGGCGGACTTGCCTGGCTCAGAACCGGCGACACCATCCGGATCGACTTCAATCAAGGCCGCTGCGACATGCTGGTGGAAGAGGCCGAGATCGAACGGCGCAAGGGCGACGGCATTCCCGCCGTCCCGGCGGACGCGACGCCCTGGCAGCGCATCTATCGCCGCTCGGTCACGCAACTCTCCGACGGCGCGGTGCTTGATGGCGCAGCCGATTTCCGTGATCTCGCGGCCAATCCGCCACGTCACAATCATTAACCAAAAAACCATCGTTACGATGGTTGCGGGCAAAAGCCCGCAGCCGGGCGGACGTCATTAAATAACGCGAAAGGGAGTGCTGCCAGGATATCGCCGAGACTATGCAAGCTTTCCAAGTGGCCGCAGGGGGTTCGAACTCGGTGGGAGAGGCGATATCAGGGCGATCCGAGCTGGAGTTCCAGAACCTCTTGAGGAGGCTGGAGCTGGCGCTGGAGACGTCGCAAATCGGGGTCTGGGAGCATAATCTCAATGAGGAGGAAATCCTCTGGGATTCGCAGATGCACACGCTTTACCAGACTGGCCTCCGCGACCGCAAAGTGTCGTCGACGGTCTGGTTGAATGCCCTGCATCCCGACGATGTCGCGCAGGCCATCGCCGACTTCGACACGGCCATTGCGGAGAAAGGCTTCTACAATTCGCAATTTCGCATCATCCTGCCGAACGGCGATGTGCGCTATCTGCGCTCGCGCGCTCATTTCTTCGAGGGACCAGATGGAGCGCCGTCGTTCATTGGGGCGGAATGGGATGTCACTGCCGATGTCCTGCTCAACCGCGAGCTGACCGAGCAGAAGGCGGTTGCCGAAGCTCGCGCCGTCGCTTTGGAGCAAAGCCGCGCGCGCATCGAGCATGCCGCCGACCACGATTATCTGACCGGGCTTCCCAATCGCCGCTATTTCGACCGTCGTCTGGCGGAGCTGTGCGCGGATCAGGCGGTGGAGACACTGGCCATCCTGCATATCGATCTCGACGGTTTCAAGCAGATCAACGACAAATGGGGCCACGCGGCCGGCGATACGACGTTACAAATGGCGGCGTCGCGAATTCTCGGAGCGATCGCAGCCGGTGACATGGTTGCCCGCGTCGGCGGCGACGAGTTCGTCGCCGTGCTGGTCAATATCGCTACATCCGAGGAAGTGGGAACCATTGCAGAGGATATTCTGTGGCGGTTGCGGCGCGACATACGCTTCGGTCACGAGATGTTGCAGGTGGGCGCCTCGATCGGTGCGGCCTGGAGTGTTGCCGATGGTGCCGGCAATCTGCTGGCGGAATCCGATATCGCCCTCTATCAGGCCAAGAAACTCGGCCGCAATCGCGTCGAGTTCTTCACGCTGAAACTGCAATCCGATCTTCAGGCCGAGCGGCGGCTGGCGGAGGAATTGCGGCTGGCGCTGATGCGAAACGAAATCGTGCCCTTCTACCAGATCCAGGTGGATGCGCGCAGCCGGCGGATCGTCGGGCTCGAGGCGCTGGCCCGTTGGCGGCATCCGGTGAAAGGGCTGTTGCCGCCCGCGGCCTTTCTGAAGGTGGCCGAAGAATACGGGCTGACGGCCGAGATCGATGCGGCCATTCTCAATCGTGCGCTCTCCGACCGCGCTGCCTGGGCCGGGCAGGGTCTCACGCCGCCGCGCATCTCCGTCAATATTTCCGCGAGCCGCCTGGCCGATCCGGGTCTGATCGAGCGGTTGCAGATGCTGAACATACCGCGTCATGCCATCGTTTTCGAACTGATCGAGACGATCTTTCTCGACGATCCCGACGACAGGGTGCTCGACAATGTCGACGCGATCAAACGGATGGATATCGATATAGAGATCGATGATTTCGGTTCCGGCCATGCCTCGCTGATCGGCCTGGTGAAGCTGAAGCCGAAACGGCTGAAGATCGACCGGCAATTGGTGACGGCGATTACCGTCTCGGACGAGCAGCGCCGTCTTGTCGGCTCGATCGTCGAGATAGCAAGAGCGCTTGACGTCGAGGTTATGGCGGAAGGCGTGGAGACCGAGGAACATGCGCAACTTCTGGCGGATGCCGGCTGCGACGGACTTCAGGGCTACGCGATCGGATATCCTTCGCCGGCCAGCGAGATTGCGGCGCTGCTGGCGTCGGCTCAGAGGCCGGTTGCGGCGCGGAGCCCCGTTGTCGCCAAAGGCAAGGCCGGCGTCAGTGGATCTGCAAAACGGCAATCAGTGCATAGCTGATAGCACCGAGCGCCATCAGTGACAGCGTAGCCGCCGCGATCACCCGGCCACCGGCATGGGCGACGGAGCGGATATTCACCGACAGGCCGAGTGCCGCCATCGCAATCACCGTCAATATGTTCGAAACCAATGCCATCGGTACGACCAGCGTGTCCGGGATCAGACCGAAGGAGCGCAGCGCCATCAGCCCCAGAAAGCCGCAGATGAACCAGGGGACCAGCGAGCGGTGGCGGCTGATGTGGCTGTCCGTGGCCGCCGTTTCGGTCTTGGTGATGATGCCGAGCAGGAAGATGACCGGGCCGAGCATCAGCACGCGGATGAGTTTGACGACCGTGCCGGTTTGCACGGCCAGCAGACCGACCGGCGTGGTGGCGGCAAGCACCTGCGGCACGGCATAGACCGTGAGCCCCGCCAGCACGCCATATTGCCCCACGCTCATGTCGGCGTGGAAATAGAGAAGCGGCAGCAAGAAGACGGCGGCGATACCGAGCACGGCGGTGAAGGCAAGGGCGGCGGCAGTTTCCTCCGAACCCGCCTCGATCACCGGGGCGACGGCGACGATCGCCGAGTTGCCGCAGATGGAATTGCCGCAGGCAATCAGTGTCGCCAGCTTCGGCGGCAGGCCAAGCAGCCGGCCGATGGCATAGGTCGCGGCGATCGACAGGACCACGACGATGGCGATGCCGGCAATCAGCCAGACACCGGCCTGATCGATGGCCGAGAGGCTGATCGAAGCGCCCAGCAGGACGATGGCGATTTCCAGCAGGATCTTGGCGCTGAAATCGATGCCGGGGCGGAAGGCGGGCGAGAGAGGCCTGACGGTGCAGACGACGATACCGAGCGCGATGGCGAGCACCAGGCTTTCGATCCATCGGCCACCAAGGAAGCTCATCTCCACATGCTCGCCGGCGTAGGCGACAAGTGCCACGGCGCCGGTAAGGGCGAGGCCGGGTAGAATGACGTTGACCCGTCGGGAAAGAGGCATGCGGCACCGCCATTCGGCTCTCGAGAATTTCTGTGCCGGGAAAGTCTCATCTCCTGATGTCGACATCCATCGAATATTATCCTATGTTTCGTTCGATAAATTAGAATGATTTCCCATGACCTTCGAGCAACTCGCCATTTTCGTCGCCGTCGCCGAGCGGGAGCATCTGACGCATGCGGCGGAGGCCATTAATCTGACGCCGTCGGCGGTCAGCTCGGCGATCAAGAACCTCGAGGCCTATTATGGCGTCGAACTGTTTCACCGTGTCGGCCGGCGGATCGAACTGACGGAGACCGGCCGCACCTTTCTCGGCGAGGCAAGGGCGACGCTGGCGCGCGTTCGTTCGGCGGAGCTCATGCTCTCCGAACTCGGTGGGCTGCAACGCGGCCGGCTCAGCCTCTGCGCCAGCCAGACCATCGCCAGCTACTGGCTGCCGCCCATCCTGATGCGCTTCCATCGTGATTATCCCGGCATCGATCTCGATCTGACGATCGGCAATACACGCACGGTCACCGAAGCGGTGATCGAAGGTACCGCCGAGCTGGGCTTCGTCGAGGGCGAGGTGGATGCGCCGGCCCTGTCGATGAAAGTCGTGGCGCAGGACGCGCTGGTGATCGTCACCCCGCCGGACCATCCCTGGGCGGACGGAAGGCCGCTTTCCGCAAGCGATCTTGCCGAGGGCACCTCATGGGTGATGCGCGAAGAGGGGTCGGGCACCCGATCGGAATTTGAAAACGCCATCGCGAAACTCGGCGCCTCACCGCGCGATCTCAGCGTGGCGCTGGTCCTGCCGTCGAACGAGGCCGTGTTGTCGGCGGTTTGCTCAGGGCAGAGTGCGGCGGCAATCTCTAGTGCGGCGGCCGGGGCCTATCTGCAGCAGGGTTTGCTGGTCCGGGCGGCCTTCGATCTGCCCGTCCGCAGCTTCCGTCTGCTGCGCCACAAGGAACGCCATGCCAGCAAGGCGGCGTTGACGCTGGAAGCCATGTGCAGGCACTGAATAGCTGAAGTATTTGATATATGCGACTCGACTAATAAGCGAGTTGCGTGCTACCGTTTACTCGGTAGCCGCTAGGCGCGTTTGCGGCTTCTCCAGATGGCATCATGATCCGAGGGGATATCGATGGCAACTTATACCTGGACAAACCACGACGGCAACGGTCTTTGGGTCGATCCCGCCAATTGGTCCCCGAACGCTCTTCCTGACTTTGGAGATTCTATTGTCGTTGATAATGGCGGCACCATTACCCCTTATTTTGGACATCAGCCTGATATCGGCAGCCTCTTTCTTTCGCCCACCAGCACCCTCAGCCTTTATGGCGGCTTCCGCCAAACGTGGATAAAGATAGACGGACCGATTACCGGCGGCGGCGGTATTTCCATTAGCTCCCTGTCCCACCTGGAAGCCGGCAGCGGAGTAACCTCTGCCGTCGGTTGGGTATATGTTGCGGGGAGCTATCAATGGGGTGGATCGGGCTCCTCTCAAGTGGTTACGCTGGCCGACGGCGCACTCTTCAATTTTTCAACGCAATTCGGCGGAACTATCCATCAGCAAGGCACTGGTGCGACAACCATCGCATATAACGGCCCAGGCGCGGTCTCGAACATCTCGGTCGACGGTCAAACGGCGACGTTCGTCACGACCGCCGGTGATTTTACGCTCAACTTCGCTGGCGATCTCAACCCTTCGACGTTTATACTAGATGCAGCCACCGGAACGATCGTCCTTTGTTTTGTCACGGGAACGCTCGTCCACACGACACAGGGAGAGATTCCGGTCGAAGAGCTGCGGGTTGGGGATATTGTCGTCACGGCATCCTCACAACAACGCCCCATCAGATGGATCGGAAGCGCGGAGCTGGATTGCGCCAATGCGAGAGAACCCAGCGTATGCTGGCCGATCCGGATTGCCGCTGGAGCCCTGGGGCCGAACAAGCCTGCACATGACCTCTTCGTCTCTCCGGCGCATGGTATCCGCACCACCGTCGTGACCGACGTTCTGATACCCGCTTCGGCGCTTGTGAATGGAGCGACGATTGCCCAGGCCGAATGTGAGAGGGTGACATACTGGCATGTTGAACTGGACGAGCACGATATTCTCGTGACGAATGGATTGCCGACGGAAAGCTATGCCGACCATGGGAGCCGCAATTTCTTCCCCCGGACGACGGACACTTCCATTCAGTTGACGAAGGGGGGCGGCCAAAGATGCCTGGCCTATATATCGGAGGGGCCTCTCGTTGAGGTCGTTCGAATGCAGCTTCACGCGCGCGCCCTCGATTTGGGCTGGACCTTGAGCGATGATCCCTTTGCCGATGTGCATCTGGTTGCCGACGGACAACGCATCGATCCCGTCATCGACGACTGGCGGGTGAAGTTTCATGTGCCGACCTCGGTATCCGAACTATGGCTTGCCTCGGAATGGGGTGCGCCGAACCTGATCGGTTCCTCCGGTGATGGCCGCCGGCTCGGTGTCTGCATCTCAAGGCTGGTCATCGATGATGACGTGACGGATGTCAGGTATATCTCCGTCGATGACGACCGACTGGCCGATGGCTTTCATTATGTCGAGGACGGCAATCGGCGTTGGACCTCCGGGCGGACACGCTTGCCTTCATCTCTGTGGGAAGGTTGCCACGAGTCCTTTTCCCTGACCATCGATCTTGCCGGTCCCGCCGTGCCGCGCTGGATTCCGCCGGCGTTTTCCGATGCTTCCGTCGCCGCTGCGCCTTCGATGGAAATGGCTTAGGGTCGCCGGGCCGGTTCAGCTCAGTGCTATTCCGCGCGGCGCTGGCCGGCGATGACGAGGTCGATGTCGTTGCGCTCGAGCATGGCCCGGATATCCAGCGGCGGCACGTCGTCGGTGACCATCATGTCGTAAATCGCGGGATCGTCGATGATGATCGGGGCGCTGCGGCCGAATTTGGCGCTGTCGGCGACGATGATACGATTTTCGGCGTGTCGCGCCGCTTCGCGGGAATATTCTGCTTCCTCAAGATCATGCAGCATGAAGCCGGACGTGGCGTTGACGGCGCCGACGGATAGTATTGCATGACGGACATTGAAGCGGCGCAGGAAATTGGTCGCTTCAGCACCGAAGGCGCCGCCATCATGGCTGCGCAGTTCGCCGCCGGCAAAGAAGATGCGGTTGCCGTTGCGGGTTGCCAGCGCATGCGCCACCGAGACCGCATTGGTGACGACGAAGAGGTTCTGGTGTTTCTGCAGCGCCACGGCGATGAAGGCCGTGGTCGAGCCGATATCGAGGAAGATCGTGTCGCCGTCCTGTATGATCGTTGCGACACGGGCGGCGATGATGCGCTTGGCTTCCGCATTCTCGTTCATGCGGAAATGCAGCGGTGGCTCGATGATCGAGTCCTTGATGTGGACGCCGCCATGGACCTTGGTGACGAGGCCATGGGCCTCTAGGCTGCGGATATTGCGGCGGATGGTCTCTTCCGAGACATCAAGCCGCTCGGCGAGGAACTGGATGCGGCTTGCGCCGCCGGCGAGCCGAAGCTCCTCCAGGATCTCGCGTTCCCGATGGTTCGAATGAAGCGGTGTCGGTGAGATCCCCGTCATGGTTTCGATCCTATCTGGGGCATGATCCGAAAACGTCGGAAGCAGCTAGCGGAGGAGGCCATGCCCGCGAACATCTAGAGCGGGATAATGCCTCGAAGACAAGCGATCTCGCTGCAATCATCCCGAGATTTAATTTTTAAGCCAAATCCCGCTGACGATGAAGCTTTCTGTTGTCGCAATCCATAGCCTAATATTTGGCAGATCCAATTTCGCGTGAGAACCCAACAAAAAGCCTCTTGGCCGTTTCATTTTGTGGCTGGTTCTTGACAGCTCTTCGTTTGTGGGGAACCTTTTGCGTCCAGGAGATGCGCAATTGTCGCGCTGGGGTAGGGATGACCGCAACGCCCGAAGACAGAATACATGCTCTTGGCATCTGGCGTGGGCCGATCGAGATCGCTCCGCTGGTGGGCGGCATCACCAATCGCAATTATCTGGTCATGGATGGTGGGCGGCGCTTCGTCGTCAGGCTCGGAACGGATATTCCGGTTCATCACATCAGCCGGGTCAATGAGGTGGCGGCGAGCAGGGCCGCGCATGCGGCCGGATTGTCGCCCGCGGTGATCCATCATCAGCCCGGCATCCTCGTGCTCGACTATATCGACGGCAGGGCGCTTGCGGCCGAGGATATCCGCGAACCGTCGATGCTGGCGCGCATCGTACCGCTCGTTCGCTCCTGCCACCTAGATATTTCCAAGCATTTTCGCGGTGCCGCCGCGATCTTCTGGGTTTTCCATGTCGTGCGCGACTATGCCGCTCTTCTCGATGAAGGGGGAAGCCGGCATCGGTCATTGCTGCCTTCCTTTCTCGATAGCGCCGCGCGGCTGGAGCAGGCGGCCGGCCCTTTCGACATCGCTTTCGGCCACAATGACCTGCTGGCCGCCAATTTCCTCGACGATGGCAAACGGCTCTGGCTGATCGATTGGGACTATGCCGGCTTCAATTCGCCGCTCTTCGATCTCGGCGGTCTCGCCTCCAACAATGATTTTTCCGAGGACCAGGAAGCCGCCATGCTGAAAGCCTATTTCGAGGCACCGGCAAGCGGCGATCTGTGGCGGCGCTATCAGGCGATGAAATGCGCGTCGTTGTTGCGCGAGACGATGTGGAGCATGGTCTCGGAAATCCACTCCGACATCGACTTTGATTATTCAGCCTATACGAGCGAAAATCTGGCGCGGTTTGAACGCGCCTATCAATCATTCCGGAAGTCTTGAGGTGATGCGATGAAGGAACTGCCCAAAACAGCCAAGGCGGTCGTCATCGGTGGCGGCATTATCGGATGCTCGACGGCCTATCATCTCGCCAAGCTCGGGCTGACCGACACGGTTCTGCTGGAGCGCAAGAAGTTGACGTCGGGCACCACGTTCCACGCCGCCGGCCTCGTCGGGCAATTGCGGACCAGCGCTAACATCACGCAGATGCTTGGCTATTCCGTCGATCTCTACAAGCGGCTGGAGGCCGAGACCGGACTTGCCACCGGCTGGAAGATGAATGGCGGATTGCGTCTTGCCTGCAACGAGGAACGCTGGACGGAGGTCAAGCGCCAGGCGACGACAGCGCAATCCTTTGGGTTGCAGATGCACCTCCTGACGCCGCAGGAAGCCTTCGACCTCTGGCCGCTGAT
>DASVPC010000323.1:0-11940 GCA_036383055.1 Rhizobium sp.
TCCCGCGCTTTGCAAGATAGGCGGGCGATGCGCAAACCACCATGCGGTGCCGGGCGACCCGCCGAGCCACGAGCCCCGCGCTATCCCGGAGCGGGCCGTTGCGGATGGCAAGATCAAAACCCTCGTCGAGGAGATCGACGACACGGTCGCTGAAAGAAAGATCGAGTTCGAGGTTCGGATGGGCGCGGGCAAGCTCCATCAGCAAGGGCGCAATACAGCGGCGGCCGAAGAGCACCGGCATCGAGATGCGCAAGCGTCCCGCCACCTCGCGCTTGCCGGATTCCAGCATCGCCTCGCCCGATTGTATCTCGTCCAGCGCCCGGCGGCAGCGCTCGTAAAAGGCCAGGCCCTCATCCGTCAGGCTTTGCGTGCGGGTGGTGCGGTGAAAGAGCCGGACGCTCAGGCGTCTCTCGAGCTTGGCGATGGTTTTGCCGATTGCCGAGCGTGACAGGTTCATGCGGACCGCCGCCGCTGAAAAGCCGCCCGCCTCCACCGCCTCCACGAATTCCGGAATGCCGTTGAGCATGTCATTCATCGCTATTGTATCCCAAGAGGAACCAGTCAGTGGAAATCATATCGCCACTGGCGACCCATACGCAACGATATAGTGGCCTCCGTGCTTTCAATTTCTCGCAGGAGATCACTATGACGAAGACCATGCGACGCTGGACACTGGACACTTTCGGCGTCAATGCCCCTCTCAGTCTCACCGAGACCGAAGTCCCCTTGCCTGCCCGCGGCGAAGTCCTGGTGCGGACCACGGCCGTTTCGCTGAACTATCGCGACAAGCTGATGCGGGAAACCGGCATGGGCCTGCCCATCCAGTTTCCCTTCATACCCGCTTCCGACATGGCCGGCATCGTCGAAGCGGTCGGCGAAGGGGTAACGCGGTTTGCGCCCGGCGACCGGGTCATTTCCACCTTCCACCCCGGCTGGATCGACGACAAGCCACCCGGCGATGCGCGCAATCCGCCCTATCAATCGCTGGGCGGCTTTTACCCCGGCGTGCTTGCCGAATATGTCGCCTTCCCGGAGGATTGGTTCGTCGCCGCGCCGACAAGCATCGATGACGGCGAAGCCAGCACCTTGCCCTGCGCCGGCCTGACGGCCTGGTTCGCACTGGTGGAACGCGGCAAGATCAAGCCCGGCGACACCGTGCTGGTGCAGGGAACCGGCGGAGTGTCGATGTTCGGGTTGCAGATCGCGGCGGCGCAAGGTGCCGACGTCTTCGTGACGTCCTCCGGCCCGGAAAAGCTGGCGCGGGCAAAGGCGCTTGGCGCCCGCCATGGTATCGACCGCAATACAACCGACTGGGTGGAGGAAGTCTACCGCCTCACCCATGATCGCGGCATCGACCATATCTTTGAAATCGCCGGTGGACCGCATCTCGGCCAATCGCTGAAGGCGGTGGCCGTGCATGGCCGTATCTCGGTCATCGGTGTACTGGAAGGATTTGACCTGTCCGGGCCGGCCGGACCGGTGTTGCTGAAATCTCCGGTCATTCAGGGCATTTCCGTCGGCCATCGCCGTGCGCTCGAGGATTTCGTCCGCGCTGTCGACCGGATCGGCCTGAAGCCGGTCATCGATCATCGCTATGCTTTCAGCGAGGTTCCCTCCGCCTTCGATCATCTCGACCGCGGCGCCTTCGGCAAGATCGTCATCGAGCTCTGATGACAACCGAGCCGCCGTCCGGGAGACGGCGGCTCGGTCTCTGCATGCATCAGACTTTCAGTTCGAAGGGCTGCGGAATGCGGGCGGCTCCCTGGCGAGAAAGCATCCAGCCGGGATATTCGGGCGTAAGCGCGCTGACCTGATCCAGCTTGGCGATATCGTCGGAATCGAGCTTCAGCTTGACGGCGGCAAGGTTCTGGTCGAGCTGATCAAGGCGTTTGGCACCGATGATGATGCTGGTGACGAAGGGTTTCGCCAGAATCCAGGCCAGTGCCACGGTCGCGACGCTGGCACCGTGTTTCTCGGCCACTTCGCGCATGGCGGCGACACAGGCCCAGGCGCGATCCTTATCGACCGGCGGGAAGTCGAAGCTTGCCCGCCGTCCCTCGCCATTGCCCGGAGCGCCCGGACCGTACTTGCCGGAAAGCAAGCCGCCGGCAAGCGGCGACCAGACCATGAGGCCAAGCTTCTCCTCGTTCATCAGCGGCACGATCTCACGCTCGAGATCGCGGCCAGCGATGGAATAATAGGCCTGCACCGTCTCGAAGCGGGCAAAGCCGCGGCGTTCGGACATGCCGAGCGCCTTGGCGATGCGCCATGCCTGCCAGTTGGACACGCCGACATAGCGCACCAGCCCGCGCGAGACGAGATCGTCGAGCGCCCGCAGGGTTTCATCGATCGGCGTGACCGTATCCGTGGCGTGGATCTGGTAGAGGTCGATATGGTCGGTCTGCAGCCGCTCAAGGCTTGCCTGAACCGAATCCATGATATGCCCGCGCGAGGCGCCGCGATCGTTGGGCTTGTCGCCCATGATGCCATAGACCTTGGTAGCGATGACGACGTCCTTGCGTGGCACGCCGAGATTCTTCAGCGCCTGACCGAGCAGCTTTTCCGAATTGCCGAAGGAATAGACGTCGGCCGTGTCGATGAAGTTGATGCCGGCGGCGAGCGAGCTTTCGACGATCTTGTCGGCCAGCGCCTGGTCGACATCGGCGATCGAGCCCCACATGCTGTTGGGAGTGGCTTCGCCGAAGGTCATGGTGCCGAGGCAGAGTTCGGAGACGAATAGGCCGGTATTACCGAGCTGGTTGTAACGCATCTGAGAAAATTCCCTTGTGGTCCGCCGGAAGATGGCTTCCGGCCGGTGAATCCTGATCTCTTGGCTATTGGCCTCGGCATGACAGCCGCTCATCCGCGCTGTCTTGGGGAGGTCCGGAGATGATCGTCGAGGAGCGGTCCCGCCGCTGGACGATATGGACATAATGCACCGGAATCCGATTTCAACGCGAGCCCCGACGCCGATCACAATGCGGTTACCCGCGCTTTACTCTTGCCTCCCTACCGGCGCGCGATAGAATCCCGCCTTCATCCAATCCGCAAGAACGGACAGGCCCATGCCGCAACGCCCGCTGACCACCATCGGCTTCGATGCCGATGACACGCTCTGGCAGAACGAACAATTCTACCGGCTGACCGAACGGCAGTTCGCCGAATTGCTCGCCGACCATGCCGAGCGCGAGAACATTTCCCAAAGACTGCTGGAAGCCGAGAAGCGCAATCTGCATCACTACGGCTTCGGCATCAAAGGCTTCACGCTTTCGATGATCGAGACGGCGATCGAGATCACCAAGGGCGAAGTGCCGGCGACGGTGATCGCACAGATCCTCGATATCGGCCGCGATCTGCTTTCCCACCCCGTCGAAACGCTTCCCGATGTCCGGGCAACGCTGGAAGCTCTCTCAGGCAACTATCTGCTGGTGCTGATCACCAAGGGCGATCTCTTCGACCAGGAGCGCAAGCTTGCGCAATCCGGCCTCGGCGATCTCTTCGACGCCGTCGAAATCGTCTCCGACAAGAACGCCTCCACCTATCGTCGTATCTTCTCCAAGGTCGGCGATGGTCCCGAGCGGGCCATGATGGTCGGCAATTCGCTCAAATCCGATATCGTGCCCGCGCTTGCCGCCGGCAGCTACGGCGTCTTCATTCCGCACGAGCTCACCTGGATCTTCGAACATGTCGAAGAACCGACGCAGGCACCGCGATTCCGCAAGATCGGATATCTTGGGGAACTGCACGGCATCATCAAGGGATTATCCTAAGACCCTCATTGTCCCTGCTTTGATCTCGGCGGGAACAGCATCGGCCCTTGATTCACGGGCTTGTCCTGCTGTTGCGCGGCCGGCGGATTGGGGTCGATGAGGATCTCATAGGGTGCGCCGAGGCCGCGGCGGCGGGTAACGCGGGAGTAGTAGGGCTTGATCAGCCATGTCGTGTCTTCATTGACGGTGACGTCGGCGGTCATGCCGTCCTCGTCGGTGCCGAAGAAGGATTCGTCGTCGTTCGAGGAGAGATCGAAGATAGCCATGAAGGCGTATTTGCTCTTCGAGCTGAAGGTAACGCGGACGTGCTGGCCCTTCTTCAGCGGCAGCGTATAGACCTTGCCCTTGCCGAATTTCGTCCAGCCGGTGAGCTTCTCCAGCACGGCGGGGAAGCCAAGCTTTTCCACCGTCTCGCCACGATCGAGCTGCGGTAGCTGGAGCTGCTGCTCGTCACCGTTCGTGCTGTTGCCGCTCTGGCTAGCCTGTGCATGGGCCACATGCCCGACCGGCAGGGAGAAGGCGAGCAGGGAGAAGGCAAGAACCAGGCGTCTCATGGCCGCACCAATGCGCTGCGCATCGCCTCCACCTCTTTCCGGCAGTAACAGCCTTCGATGTGATCGTTGACGAGGCCCATGGCCTGCATGAAAGCATAGACCGTGGTCGGACCAACGAAAGTCCAGCCGCGCTTTTTCAGATCCTTAGAGATACGCACGGAGACCGGCGTCGTCGGATTGGCGGCGATGGTCGCATAGTCGACCAAGGCGGGACGCTCCGCGGCCGTCGGCTCGAAACCCCAGAAATAGCGGGCGAGCGAGCCGAATTCGGCGCGCAGCTCGATGGCGCGGCGGGCATTGTTGACGGTAGAGACGATCTTGCCGCGATGGCGGATGATACCGGCATCGGCGAGGCAGCGCTCGATATCGGCATCGCCGAACGTCGCTACCTTGTCGAAATCGAAACCGGCGAAGGCGGCGCGGAAATTCTCGCGCTTGCGCAGGATCGTCAGCCAGGAGAGGCCGGACTGGAAGCCCTCCAGGCAGATCTTCTCGAACAGCCTGATATCGTCGATGACGGGTCTGCCCCATTCCTGATCATGATAGCGCTGATATTCCGGCAGATTGCCATGCCAGGCGCAACGGTCCTTGCCGTCCTCACCGGTGATGATGCCCGTTCCGGCCATGTTCGTGTTTCGTCCCCTATGTCAGAGCGTGATCGCGAAAACAGCCAGACAGCTATCGGATAAGATCAGGCCAATCAAATGCTTAAGATCGAGAGGACGATTCGAAGGCAAATCATCTCCACACAGGCTTTACCATTTGCAAACCGTCTTTCCAAACCAAGTCGTAACCCTGACAAAAGGTTTATCGGTTTCGCGGCGTTTTGATGAACAGGCATTTACCATTCGCTGGGGCGCAAATGTCACCATAATCGCGACCGGGCGCAATTACGCCCCTCTTCGGCCCATTTGTAGAGAGTTTGTCCGATGATGAAACAATGCATTTTACTTGCCGTGGGCGCCGTAAGCCTGCTGGCCTCCAGCGCCTTCGCCGATGACCGCTACCAGTCGCGCCCACCCGTCATCGTCAGCCCTGACCTCACTGCCCCATGGGTGATGCAGCTCGGCGGCGGCAATGTGCAGCCCGCCGTCTATCCGGTTCGCCCGGCGGCGCGACAAGTGGCCAATCCGCAGGCGCAGCGCGCGATCCAGCCGCGCGGCCTGTTCGCACGCCCCGCCGTCCAACAGGTGGCCGTCGTCCGGCCGCAATATCCGGCAATCCGTGGCCAGCTCGATCCGCAATTCCTGCCGCAGGTGGTCGATTACCAGACCAAGGAAAAGCCGGGCACCATCGTCATCGACACCAACAATCGCTTCCTCTACCTGGTAATGGACGGCGGCCAGGCGCGGCGCTATGGCGTCGGCGTCGGCAAGCCCGGTTTCGAATGGGCAGGTGCCCATACCGTCACCCGCAAGCAGGAATGGCCGGACTGGACGCCGCCGCAGGAAATGGTGGCGCGTGAAGCCGCCAAGGGCCACTATCTGCCGGCGCGCATGGATGGCGGCGAAGCCAATCCGCTCGGCGCCCGTGCCATGTATCTTGGTTCGACCCTCTACCGCATCCACGGCACCAACGCTCCATGGAGCATCGGCAGCGCCGTATCCTCCGGCTGCATCCGCCTGCGCAATGAAGACGTCATCGACCTCTATAACCGGGTGAAAGTCGGGACGCGGGTCATCGTCATGTGATGGGTGACAAGATTGCTGCGCACGGCACTGGTCGGGCGCAGCAATGCTATCGCCGGATTGCTATAACCCAGTAGTAATAACCTCTCCCTCAGCAGAATAGACAACCGCTCCAGCGGCGCGGTCTTTATCATACGCAATTTGATCTTGATCCTCCCCCACGTTTCGCTAGTTTCTTTGTTGGTAAATGGAGAGGGGAATCACGGATGAAATCAATACTACCGGTCGTGGCGGCGGCGGGCATCGCCGTGTCGTGTCTCACGGCGGCGTCGGATGCCGCGGCCTTCACGGCCTCTGCACCTCATGTCGCGCAGGCGCTGCCCAGCAACGTGATCCGCGTATCGACCGCGCCGCAAGGGCAGGTCAAACCGCAGTTTCAGCGGCGTATGGTGCGGCTGAGAACCAATGAGGCACCGGGGACGGTCATCGTCGATACCAACAACAAATTTCTCTATCTCGTCGAGGGCGACAATCGGGCGCGGCGCTACGGCATTGGCGTCGGTCGTGACGGCTTCGGATGGTCGGGGGTCGTCAAGGTCGGCCGCAAGGCGGAATGGCCGGGCTGGACGCCGCCGCCGGAAATGATCGCTCGCGAGGCCAAGAAGGGCCATAAGCTGCCGGCCTATCAGGAGGGTGGCGAAGACAACCCACTCGGCGCCCGCGCCATGTATCTCTATCGCGGCGGCAGCGACACCGCGTTTCGTATCCATGGCACCAACCAGCCCTGGAGCATCGGGCTCAACATGTCGTCCGGCTGCATCCGTATGATGAACAAGGACGTCACCGATCTCTATGATCGCGTCCCCATCGGCACCAAGGTCATCGTCGTCGGCCCCGGCAACAAGCAGGGCGAAGTCAGCTACGAGGATCGCGGCGTCGACATTCTGCGAACGATGTTCGGCGGGTAATTAAGCGACGGAGTGGTCGCATACCAGTGCGGCCACCTCCACTGTTGCGCAGGTGTAACATCCCCAAACTTATCGTCCGGGACGGCGGCGAAAGGGCCGTTTCCTTTCAGTTTGATGTCAGTTTTCGCGCCTAAACCGAGGCAAGTCACAGTGTGCCGCAATAGAACTGTCACAGAAGCACGCTTAGATGGCAGCACTTTGCATTCGGGGGCTTCATATGCGTCGTGCATTTCGCATCAAACAGCCGGCTGTTGCCGCGCTTGCGCTTTCAGTTTTTGTCTTCGCCGCCGGCTCTGCTTCGGCGGAAATGCAGTTTTCAGCCTATGGCGGTATCCAGGGCGCGACCGGCAGCAACGTCAAGACGTCGGACGGCGCCAATTTCGATCCCGACTGGTCGGGAAAATCCTTCAAGATGCCGCCCTATTTCGGCTTTCGCGGCATCTTCTGGCTCGACGACTTCAACAAGTCGAACTGGGGTATCTCGCTGGATTACACCCATGCCAAGGTCTACGGCAATCTCGCCAATACGCCCGACTGGTCGCATTTCGAGTTCACCGACGGCCTGAACATGCTGACGTTGAATGCGCTCTACCGTTTCCAGGATCCGGGCCGCAAATGGACGCCTTATGTCGGCCTCGGCGCCGGCATCAACGTGCCGCATGTCGAAGTCACCCGCGCCTCCGGCCGGACCTTCGATTACCAGTTCGGCGGCGCCTCCTTGCAGGCACAGGCCGGCGTCAGCTACCAGATCAGCAAGCACTGGGCGACCTTCGTCGAATACAAGGGCAATTATAATTTCGTCGACAACGTCTCGATCGACAGCGGCGATACGCTGAAGACCAAGGTCTTCACCAATGCCATCAATTTCGGTGTGTCGTTCAACTTCTAAAAAATTTAACCACGCGCCCTGCCGGACCCCCAAAGCGATTCCCGCCTGGGGGTTCCTGTGTTAAGCAATGGCGCATGAGCTTTTCCTATTACCGATGCGACTGGATCCATCCGGAAAACGATGAACCGGTCATGATCTACTACGAGGTCGACGACGCGGGCGTCGTTCCCCGGCTGATCGACGTGTTCGCCGATGGACGTCGGCAATGCATGTCCGTCACCGACTTTTCCGGACAAAAATACAAGACGGCCAGCATCACCAGCCTGGTGGAGGGCTCGTTCTATGACGGCGTCGCCGGCCTGCTCGACGGCACCTTCTTCGAAGAGGGGCAAGATCGCATCAGTCTGACCGCCATCGGTGCAGAGATCTTCGAGCTGGAATGGCAATCACACCGGCCGTCCTCGTCGCACTGAAAACTCTAGGCCGTCGGCTCCAGCCCCTTCAGTTTCGCCGGCATCTCGCCGCCATAGGCCCAGTCCAGCAGCTCGACCGTATGCAGGATCGGTATGCCCGTTCCCGTCGCGATCTGCGTGATGCAACCGATATTGCCGGTGGCGATGACATCGGCCTTCGTCGCCTCGAGATTCCTCACCTTGCGCGCCTTCAGCTCGGCGGAGATTTCCGACTGCATGATGTTGTAGGTGCCGGCCGAGCCGCAGCAGAGATGCCCTTCCGCCGGCTCGCGCACGGTGAAGCCCGCCGACTTCAACAACAGTTTCGGCGCCATGATGATCTTCTGGCCGTGCTGGAGCGAGCAGGCGGAATGATAGGCGACGGTGATGCCGCGCGGCATGTGTGTGGGCAGGTCGAGACCCGACAGATATTCGGTGATGTCCTTGGCAAGCGCCGAGATCTTTGCGGCCTTGTCCGCATAGGCCGGATCGAGGCGGAGCTTGTGGCCATAATCCTTGATCGTCGTGCCGCAGCCGGAGGTCGTCACGATGATGGCATCGAGCCCGCCGGCCTCGACCTCGCGCATCCAGACATCGACATTGGCGCGCACACTCGCCAGCGCCTGTTCCTCGCGGCCCATATGATGCACTAGGGAGCCGCAGCAGCTCTCACCTTGCGGCACCACCACTTCGACGCCCAGGCGCGTCAGAAGCCGGATGGTCGCCTCGTTGATCCCTGGATCGAGCACCGGCTGCGCGCAGCCCGTCAAGATCGCCACCCTCCCGCGCCGTTCCGCTTGCGGCTGATGCCGGCCGGGCCTGGCAAAAGGCGACGGTGCCGGGATGGATCGCGGCGCGAGATCGAGCATGGCAGCAAAGGGTTTCAGGGCCGGAATGTGTCTCATCAGCCCCTTGAACGGCCGGGCCAGACGCGCAAGGTTGAGCGCCAGACGAAAACGGCCGGGATAGGGCAGAACCGCCGCCAGCATGTTGCGCGTCAGCCGGTCGAGCAAGGGCCGCTTGTAGGTTTCCTCGATATGGGCGCGGGCGTGGTCGATCAGATGCATGTAATCGACGCCGGAAGGACAGGTGGTCACGCAGGCAAGGCAGGACAGACAGCGGTCGATATGCGTCACCACTTCAGCGTCTGCCGCCCGACCGTTTTCCAGCATGTCCTTGATCAGATAGATGCGGCCGCGCGGGCTATCGAGCTCGTTGCCGAGCGTCACATAGGTTGGACAGGTGGCGGTGCAGAAGCCGCAATGCACGCATTTGCGCAGGATCGCTTCGGATTCGGCCACATGCGGATCGGCAAGCTGGGCAAGGGTGAAATTGGTTTGCATCAGGCAGTTTTCCCCATCACGCCATCTTCCCCGGATTGAGAATCCCCATCGGATCGAATTTCTCTTTCACCCGCGCCGACAAGAGCGCCACGGCCTCCGGCTGCGGCTGGAAAGCCGATGTCGTTGCCCGCGCGGCCGGCGTGGCGCGCAGCAAGGTCGCGTGGCCGCCGCCGAGGGCATGGATATAGCGGCGGACGAGATCGCCTTCCGGCTCCGCTTCCATCCGCATCCAGACGAGGCCGCCCTGCCAGTCGTAATAGGCATCGACGCCGGCATCGAGGCGCAGTGCCGCGACGAGCTGATGGCCGATGCTTGGGGCGACGGAGACGCGCCAAACGGGGCGCATCGTACCGTCGGCATAGGGCTTTACATCGCGGATCTCGCGCCAGAGCCTGCGGCTGTCCGCTTCGGCGAGCCGCGTCACCGAACCGAGGCGCCCCATGGCGGTGGCCAGTTTCTCGGCCCGGACAGAGACGGAGCCGGCCAGGCCCTCGATGCGCAGCACGGTCGCCTCGCCTTGCGGCAGCTTGCCGTCGAGAAAGGTCCAGCGGACGGTCAGCGGCAGATGTGCGGCGCCCGATATGTCGAGCGGCAGCGCCATCACCGCCGCCATGGCATTTGCCGCCTCGGCATCATTGAGGCCGGAAACGACGATCGTCTCCTCGGTCTTCGGTCGTGGCGGCACGCGGAAAGTGACCTCGGTCAGAAGGCCTAGCGTACCGTGCGAACCGGCCATCAGCTTGACCAGATCGAGGCCGGTGACGTTCTTCATCACTCGTCCGCCGGCCTTGACGATCTCGCCCTTGCCGTTGACGAAACGGACACCGAGCAGGCTGTCGCGCGCAGCACCGCTGATGAAGCGGCGGGGACCGGAGACATTGGCGGCAAAGACGCCGCCGATCGTCGGCTCGCCCTCGGTCGCCAGCAATGGCCGGTGATCCATAGGCTCGAAAGCCATCATCTGGCCGTTCTCGGCAAGCGCTGCCTCGACGTCGGCAACGGGCGTTCCCGCCCGCACGGTCATCACCATCTCGCCCGGATTATAGGCGACGATGCCGGTCAGTCCCTGCGAAGATAATGTCGCCTCCGCAGCCACGGCATTGCCGAAGCCGGAGCGCGTGTTACCGCCGGTAATAGCCAGGGCCGCACCCCGGATTGCATGGTCGCGAATGATGGCTGCGGCCTCGTCTTCCGTCTTCGGCAGAAATTCGCTCATGCTGCGTTACGTCCGTCCAGCGGGAAGACCTTGGAAGGGTTCAGGATCCAGCCGGGATCGAAGGCGGCACGCACCGACATCATCTGGGCGAGATCGACCTCCGCATATTGGTGCCGCATCAGGTCGCGCTTTTCGATGCCGACACCATGTTCGCCGGTCAGGCAACCGCCGGCATCGACGCAGAGCCGGAGGATATCGTTGCCCGCCGCCTCCGCCCTGGCGGCGTCTTCGGGGTCGTTGGCATTGAAGAGGATGAGCGGATGCATATTGCCATCGCCGGCGTGAAAGACATTGGCGACGCGCAAGCCGTAATGATCAACGATCTCGGTGGTCTTCTGCAGGACATAGGAGAGCTGGCTGAGCGGCACGGTTCCGTCCATGCAGATATAATCGGCGATGCGGCCGGTGGCACCGAAGGCGGATTTGCGGCCTTTCCAGATCAGCGCCGCTTCGGTCGCCGACTGGCATTCGCGCACCGTCTTGACCTTGTGGGCGCGGGCGATGTCGACGATGCTTTTCAGCATGTCGTCCATCTCGGCCTCCGAGCCCTCGACCTCGACGATCAGCAGCGCACCAACGTCCAGCGGATAGCCGGCATGGGCAAAGGCCTCGCAAATCTCGATCGCCTGCTTGTCCATGAATTCGATGGCGACGGGGACGATGCCGGCGGCGATGACATCGGCAACACAGGCGCCAGCCTGCTCCGACGTATCGAAGCCGAAGAGCACCGGCCGCGCGCCTTCCGGCTTGGCGATCAGCCGCACCGTCGCTTCGGTGACGATGCCGAGTTGCCCCTCCGAGCCGCAGATGAGGCCGAGCAGGTCATAACCCGCCGCATCCAGCGCCTTGCCGCCGAGATCGATCATCGTGCCGTCGGTCAGTACCAGCTTAACGCCGAGGAGATTATTGGTGGTGACGCCGTATTTCAGGCAGTGCGCTCCACCGGAATTCATGCCGATATTGCCGCCGATGGTGCAGGCAAGCTGCGAACTCGGGTCGGGCGCATAAAAGAAGCCGTCAGCCGAAACGCTTTCGGAGACGTGGAGGTTCGTCACCCCCGCCTGCATGGTCGCGGTGCGGTTGGCATAGTCGATATCGAGAATGCGGTTCATCTTGGAGAGTCCGAGAACGACGGCATCCTCCTGCGGTATCGCGCCACCGGACAGCGAAGTGCCGGCAC
>DASVPC010000324.1:0-4296 GCA_036383055.1 Rhizobium sp.
AGCGCGCGGACGATATCGACGGTCAGCAACCGGTTGACGCCGACGAAGGCGGCATCCGGTGCCGCAGGCAGTTCGTCCACCGATCGATAGCAACGGCGGCCGAGCACGCTTTCCTGTGTCGGGTGTACCGGCCAGATGTCGCCGGCAAATCCCATCCGATCGCATTGTTCGATAACCCGCCGCGCCTCACGGCCGCCGAAGACGGCGATTGTTTGCGGTCTGATCAGGCGGTCGAGCGAGCGTTGGGTCATCCGGTCAGGCTCCGAATGGCCGCAAGAGATCGCGGCTGATGATATGTCGCTGGATTTCCGATGTTCCGTCCCAGATGCGCTCGACACGCGCATCACGCCAGAAACGGGCAAGCGGCAGATCGTCCATCAGCCCCATGCCGCCGAAGATCTGGATCGCTTCGTCGGTGACGCGGGCCAGCATTTCCGAGGCGTAGAGCTTGGCCGAGGCGACTTCGCGATTGGCGGAAAGGCCCGCGTCGAGCCGCCAGGCGGCAGACAGCGTCAAAAGATCGGCAGCGTCGATCTCGGTAATCATGTCGGCAAGCTTGAACGATACGCCCTGATTGGCGCCGATCGGTCGGCCAAACTGCTTGCGTTCCGCCGCATAGGGCAGGGCGAGTTCGAAAACGCGGCGAGCCCGCCCGACGCAGGTAGCAGCCACCGTCAGGCGCGTGCCGTACAGCCATTCATTGGCGATATCGAAGCCTCGGTGCACCTCGCCGAGCACTTGAGACTTGGAGAGGCGGCAGTCGGTGAAATTCAGGATGGCGTTGTGATAGCCGCGATGGGATAGCGATTCATAACCTTTGAGGATCTCGAAACCGGGTGTGCCGCGATCAATGAGAAAGGCGGTGATCTTCTTCTTGACGCCCTTCGGTGTCTCTTCCTCGCCAGTGGCAGCGAAGACGATGACGAAATCGGCGACATCGGCATGCGAGATGAAGTGCTTGGTGCCGTTAAGGACGAAATCGCCGCCATCCTGCCGTGCGGCACATTTCATGCCGCGCATGTCCGAGCCGGCATCGGGTTCGGTAATGGCGAGAGCATCGATCTTTTCACCGCGAACGGCCGGCAGCAGATATCGCTCTCGCTGTTCGCCTTCGCAGGCCATCAAAATTCCGGAGGGACGTCCGAAGAACGCGGTTAGCGCCATCGAGCCGCGGCCGAGTTCGCGCTCGACAAGGGTAAAGGTGGTGTGGTCGAGACCGGCGCCGCCGACGTCTTCGGGAAAATTGCAGGCATAGAAACCGAGATCGATGCATTTGCGCCGGATCTCCTCCGCGAGCTCCGGCGGCACGATGCCGGTGCGATCGACCTCGTTCTCATGCGGATAGATTTCCGTCTCGACGAAGTCACGGACTGTCTTGACGATCATCTTCTGTTCTTCGTTGAGCCCGAAATTCATGATCGC
The DNA here is from genome assembly GCA_036383055.1 of Rhizobium sp. Lineage (GTDB taxonomy): Bacteria > Pseudomonadota > Alphaproteobacteria > Rhizobiales > Rhizobiaceae > Rhizobium. Next base: position 1,423 of record DASVPC010000324.1, read on the forward strand.
TTCCTCCTAGCGTTTTTGTCCGACATGGCGCCCGATACCATCAGGCAGGGGCAGTTTCGCATGTGCCTCGGCGATATGCCTTATTTTACCCAGCACCTCCTCCGGTGCGGGAGCAGCTTTGCCTGCCTTGGCATCGACATGCAGCAGCATATGTTCGGCGGTAGCAATTACATCGCCCGTCGCCGTGTCGTGGATCGTGTGGAACAGATGCAGCCGCTTCTCATCGGCGGATAGGAGCTGGCAGGTCGAATGGATTGCCTGGCCGAGCTTGGCTTCGCCGATGTGGCGGATATGCGTTTCGACCGTGTAGTAGCTGTGGCCACGCTCGACATAGTCAAAGTCGACGCCGATCAGGCGTAGCAGCGCGTCCGATGTATCGCCGAACACCTGCAGATAGCGATGCTCGGTCATGTGGCCGTTATAGTCGACCCAGGCAGGGCTCACCTTGGTTTCGATGAGACACAGCGGTCTTGCCAGGTCGTGAAATTTTCTTTCACCGTCACCCGTAGCCCAGAGACTTTGCTCGAAATCCTTGAGTAGCTTGCCGGCACCCCAGCCCTTGCCGCCATGGCTGCCCTTCAATGTCTGGAGGATGCCGACGAGATTTTCGTCGCGGATACGCTCCAGTTCACGGATCGACAATCCGTCGGCTTGCTCGTCCGACTGTTGGCCGATCTTCTCGACCAGCGCGTCGTCGAGGTCGACGACGTCCATCAGCTTCGTCCAGTTCCATTGCAGGGCTGGGCCGAACTGCGCCAGGAAGTGCCGCATGCCCGCCTCGCCACCGGCGATGCGGTAGGTCTGGAAGAGGCCCATCTGCGCCCAGCGCAGCCCGAAGGAATAGCGGATGACATCGTCAAGCGTCTCGACGGTGCAGATATCGTCCTTAATCAGCCAGAGCGCCTCGCGCCAAAGGGCCTCCAGCAGACGGTCGCCGACGAAGGCTTCGATCTCCTTGGCGATATGGACGCCCTTCATGCCGATCGGCGGCAGCCGGTCCATGGCGGCTTGGATCGTTTCCTTCGACGTCTTCTCGCCGCCGACGATTTCGACCAACGGCAGCAGATAGACCGGATTATAAGGATGGGCGACGAAGAGGCGTTCGGGTTGGCGCATGTCGCGCTGAAGGTCGGTCGGCAGCAGTCCGGAGGTCGAGGAGCCGATCAGCGCGTCGGGCCGTGCCGCCGCGTCGATCTGCGTCAACACCTTGCGCTTGAGGTCAAGCCGCTCGGGAACGCTCTCCTGGATCCAGTCCGCTCCTGCTACCGCTTCTTCCAGCGTCTCACGGAAGGTGAGCTTGCCGCGTGGCGGAAGCGGTGCGCCGGTCAGCATCGCATAGGCCTTTTCGGCATTTGCCAGCACTTCGCCGACGATGCGGGTCGCTTCCGGATGCGGGTCGAAGACATCGACATCGATGCCGGCCAGGAGAAAGCGTGCGATCCATCCGCCGCCGATGACGCCGCCGCCGATGCAGGCTGCCTTGTTGATCTTGGTCATTCGGGCCTCAGCGCTTCGTTAGTTTCAGTTTCTTGCGGACGTCTTCAGGGCCGATGATGCGCGCACCCATGCCTTCGATGACCTGAGCCGCCTTTTCGACAAGCTGGGCATTGGTGGCCAGCAGGCCCTTTCCGGCATAGAGATTGTCTTCCAGACCGACACGGACATTGCCGCCGGCAAGGACGGCTGCGGCGGGATAGGCCATAGCATTGCGGCCGATGGAAAAGGCCGAGAAGGTCCAGCTCGGTGGAACGTTATTGACCATCGCCATAAAGGTGTTGAGGTCATCGGGCGCCCCCCAAGGAATGCCCATGCAGAGCTGGATGAGGACGGGGTCCTCAATAAGACCCTCCTCGGCAAGCTGTTTGGCAAACCACAGATGACCGGTGTCGAAGGCTTCGATCTCGGGGCGAACGCCGAGATCGGTCATCTTCTTCGCCATCGCCCGCAGCATGGAGGGCGTGTTGGTCATGACGTAGTCGCCGAGACTGAAGTTCATCGTGCCGCAATCGAGGGTGCAGATTTCCGGCAAGCATTCGGCGACATGGCTGACGCGCTCCGTTGCGCCAGCCATGTCGGTGCCCCTGACGTTCAAGGGCAAGGGGCTTTCGACATCCCCGAAGATCAAATCGCCGCCCATGCCGGCGGTCAGGTTGAGCACCACGTCGACATCGGCCGAACGGATGCGGTCGGTCACTTCCCTGTAGAGATCGTTGCGGCGGCTGGCCGCACCCGTCTCAGGATCGCGGACATGGCAGTGAACAACTGCCGCCCCAGCTTTGGCGGCATCGATCGCGGATTCCGCGATCTGCTTGGGAGTGATCGGAACATGGCTGGACTTCGAAACAGTGTCGCCGGAACCGGTGACGGCGCAGGTGATGAAGACATCGCGGTTCATCGCAAGAGGCATTTTTGTTCTCCCTCGTATTGAGGGCATTACGCGGCAAGCGATGGCTTCATGCTTTGCATTTCCGGAGCCAAATAATACATTATCGGAAATGCGAGAAATCCCCGATGCTCACGCCATCCGATACGCCGCTCGATATCGACCTGCTGATCCTGCCGGAGACGAACCTGATCCTGATCGCGTCAGTGATCGAACCTCTGCGCGGCGCCAACCGGATTTCGGGGATCGAACTCTATCGCTGGCGGCTGTTTACGGTGGACGGTTCACCGGTCGAGACGACCAGCCTGATTCCGGTTCCGGCCTCAGGCAGTTTCCGACCGTCAAACGATACTGCGCCGCTCTTCGTGCTCGCGAGCTACAATGGGCGGCGCAGCGCCACGCAGGCGCTGAAGATGCAATTGTCGCAGACGGCGCGTCATCGTTCGATGATCGCGGGCATCGAGTCCGGCAGTTGGCTGCTGGCCGAGGCG
>DASVPC010000325.1:0-23742 GCA_036383055.1 Rhizobium sp.
GTCGGTGGTCAGGCCGGCGATCCCCGAGGTGCTCAGGGCCGCGATCTGTGCGGTCGACAGGCCCGCAATACCGGCGGTACTCAGGACGGCAATCTGCTTGGAACCACGCGCCGCAATCTGGGCAGTCGTCAAGGCTTCGAGCTGGTCCGTGCTCAAGGCGGCAATCTGGTCGGTGGTCAGGCCAGCAATGCCGGCCGTTCCCAATACTGCGATCTGGTCCGTGGAAAGCGCTGCTATCGTGCCCGTCGACAGTCCCTGTATGGCAGTCGAACTGATCGCCGCGATGTCGGCGGTCGAGAAAGTCTCGAGTTGGCCCGTCCCCAGGGCCGCGATCTGGGTTGAGCTCAGCACCGCGACCTGAGGCGTCGTCAAGGCTTCAGCCTGATCGGTGCTCAAGGCGGCAATCTGCTCGGTGGTGAGACCTGCGATGCCAGTCGTGCTCAGGGCCGCAATCTGCGTGGTCGACAGAGCCGCTATGTCGGCGGTCGTCAAGGCAGCAATCTGTTTGGAACCGAGCGCGCCGACCTGGGTGGTCGTCAAGGCTTCAAGCTGGCCGGTACTGAGAACCGCGATCTGGGTCGTGGAAAGGCCCGCGATGCCGGCCGTGCCCAGTGCCGCGATCTGCGCCGTCGAAAAGCCCGCCAGCGTATCCGTGGACAATCCCGTTATGGCACTCGAACTGATCGCCGCGATATCGGCGGTCGAGAAGGTCTCGAGTTGGTCCGCCCCCAGGGCCGCAATCTGGGTCGAGCTCAGTACCGCAACCTGCGTCGTCGTCAGAGCTTCGGCCTGGTCGGTGCTCAAGACGGCAATCTGCGTCGCACTCAGACCCACAATACCAACCGTGGTCAGGGCCGCGATCTGCGCGGTCGAGAGGGTCGCGATGTCGGCGGTCGTCAGGGCCGCAACCTGCTTGGAACCAAGCGCGCCGATCTGGGCCGTCGAGAGGGTCGCGGCCTGACCTGTGCTCAGGGTAGCGATCTGCGCGGTGGTCAGGCCCGCAATACCGGACGTGCTAAGCGCGGCGATCTGCGCGGTGGTGAGGGACCCGACAACAGCGGTGTTCAGGGCGGCGACTTGCGTCGAACCAAGCACCGCAACCTGCTTGGTCAGCAAGGCGTCGACCTGGCTAGTGTTCAGGGCGGCAATCTGTTTGGTGGAAAGACCGGCAACGCCAGCTGTGCTCAAGGCCGCGATCTGCCCGGTCGAGAGAACAGCTATGACAGCCGTGGACAATCCCGACACGGCGCTTGAGCCGATCGCCGCGATATCGGCGGTGGAAAACGTGGCTATGTCGTCCGTATCCAGTGCCGCAAGCTGCGTGGAACTGAGCGCCCCGACCTGGATAGTCGTCAATGCCTCTGCCTGAGCGGTGCTCAGGGCGACGATCTGCTTGGTGGATAGGCCGGCAACGCCGGACGTGCTCAAGGCCGCGATCTGCGCGGTCGAGAGGGCTGCTATGACCGTCGTGGACAATCCCGATATGGCACTCGAACCGATCGCCGCGATGTCCTTGGTCGAGAAGGTCGCTATGTCCTCCGTATCCAGCGCCGCGAGCTGCGTAGAGTTGAGGGCCGCGATCTGCGCGGTGGTCAAGGCCTCCAGCTGGCCGGTGCTTAGAGCCACGATCTGCGCGGTCGAAAGGCCCGAAATGCCAGACGTGCTCAGGGCCGCGATCTGCGCGGTCGAGAGGCTTGCTACGACGGCAGTGGATAGTCCCGATATGACGCTCGAGCCGATGGCCGCGATGTCCTTGGTCGAGAAGGTCGCTATGTCCTCCGCGCTCAAAGCTCCAACCTGTTTGGAACTGAGAGTTCCAACCTGAGTGGTCGTCAATGCCTCTGCCTGTGCGGTGCTTAGAGCGGCGATCTGTTTGGTGGAAAGGCCGGTGATGCCGGACGTGCTCAGGGCCGCGATCTGCGCAGTCGAAAGGGAGGCGAGAAGGCTCGTACTCAGGGCCGCGACCTGCGTCGAACTCAACGCCGCAACCTGCTTGGTCAGCAAGGCGTCGACTTGACCTGTGCTCAAGGCATTGATCTGCTCGGTCGAGAGGCCTGAAATGCCGGCCGTGCTCAAGGCCGCGATTTGATCCGTCGATAGGGTCGCTATAGTGGCGGTGGACAATCCCGATATGGCGCTTGAGCTGATGGCCGCGATGTCCTTGGTCGAGAAGGTCGCCAGATCGTCTGTCTCCAGAGCGGCAATCTGGGTTGAGCTCAGCGTGGCGACCTGGGTCGTCGTCAAGGCTTCCGCCTGCGCGGTGCTGAGGGCGGCGATCTGGTCGGTGGTCAGGCCGGCGATGCCGGATGCACTGAGAGCAGCGACCTGCGAGGTGCTGAGGGCTGCGATAACGGCCGTGCTCAAGACAGCAATCTGTGTCGAACTCAGAGCGGCAACCCGCGCGGTGGTCACGGCAGCGATTTGCGCCGTGCTGAGGGCTGCGATCTGGCTGGTCGTCAGACCCGCAACGCCGGAGGCACTCAAGGCGGCGATCTGATCCGTCGAGAGAGCCGCAATAACGGCCGTGCTCAGACCCGACATGGCCTTGCTGGTGATCGCCGCGATATCGGCGGTCGAGAAGGTCGCGATGTCATCGGCGCCCAGAGCATTGATCTGGGTCGAACTCAGCGCTGCGACCTGGGTCGTCGTCAGCGACTGGGCTTGCGCGGTGCTGAGGGCTGCGATCTGGCTGGTCGTCAGACCCGCGACACCGGACGCACTCAGGGCCGCAATCTGCACGGTGGAAAGGGACGCGATAATATCCGTGCCGAGGGCAGCGACTTGCGTTGAACTCAGGACGGCGATCTGCTTGGTGAGCAGGGTCGCAATTTGCCCGCTGCTGAGGGCGTCGATCTGCGTGGTGGTCAGGCCTGCGATGCCGGTCGTGCCGAGGGCCGCGAGCTGATCCGCGGAGAGAGCGGCAATGATCGCCGTACTCAGGCCCGGCATGGCCTTGCTGCTGATCGCCGCGATATCATCGGTCGAGAAGGTGGCGATGTCATCCGTCTCCAGAGCGGCAATCTGGGTCGAGCTCAGCGCTGCGACCTGAGCCGTCGTCAAGGCCTCGGCCTGTGCCGTGCTCAGGGTATCGATCTGGTCGGTGGTCAGCCCCGTGATGCCGGCCGTGCTCAAAGCCGCGATCTGCGCAGTGGAAAGGGACGCAACAACTTCCGTTTCCAGGGCGGCGATTTGCGCTGCGCGCAGCACCCCTACGCGAGCGGTGGTCAAAGCGGCAATTTGGGTGGTGCTCAGCGAGGAGATCTGGTCGGTGGTCAGACCGACGACGCCGGCCGAGCTCAGGGCTGCGATCTGCCCGGTCGAAAGAGCTGCGATGACAGCCATGCTCAGGCCAGCGATGGCCTTGCCGGTGATCGCCGCAATATCGGCGGTCGAGAAAGTCGCTATGTCATCCGTCCCGAGCACGGAAAGCTGCGTTGAACTCAGCGCTGCGGACTGGATCGTCGTCAGGGCTTCAACCTGCGTTGTTTTCAGGGCCGCGACCTGGTCGGTGGTCAGGCCGGTAATGCCGGAAGTGCTGAGGGCCGCGACCTGTGCAGTGGACAGGGATGCGACAACATTCGTGCTGAGGGCCGCGACCTGCGTTGAACTCAGCACCGCGACTTTCGCGGTGTTCAAGGCAGCGAGCTGACTGCTGCTCAGCGTCGCGATCTGACTGGTCGTCAGGCCAGTGATGGCGCTCGTGCTCAGGGCCGCGATCTGCGTGGTGGAAAGTTCTGTAATAAGGCTCGTGCTCAAGCCCGATATGGCTTTGCTGGTGATCGCCGCGATATCGGCGGTCGAGAAGGTGGCAATGTCATCCGTCCCGAGTGCGGAAAACTGCGCAGAGCTGAGCACTGCCACCTGAGTGGTCGTCAAAGCCGCCGCTTGGCCGGTTGTCAGGGCTGCGATCTGGCCGGTCGTCAGGCCCGCGATCGCGCTGGTACTCAGGACCGCAATCTGACCTGTCGACAGGGCTGCGATCTGGTTAGCGCTCAAGCCAGACATGGCCTTGCTGGTGATCACCGCGATATCATCGGTCGAGAAGGTGGCAATATCATCCGTCCCAAGCGCGGCAATCTGGGTCGAGCTCAGCACTTTCACCTGTGCCGTGGTCAAGGCCTCGGCCTGCGCCGTGGTCAAGGCATCGATCTGGCTGGTCGTCAGGCCCGCGATCGCGTTCGTGCCCAGAGCGGCAATCTGCACGGTAGAAAGCACCGCGATATCGTTCGTCTCCATCACCGCGACTTGCGATGCCTTGAGAGCGCCGAGTTGGGTCGTCGTCAAGGCGGCAACTTGCGCCGTGCTCAAAGCGACGATCTGGGTCGTCGTTAGGCCCGCGACGATACGCGTGTTCAGCGCGCTTACCTGATCCGTCGAGAGGGCGGCGATCTGGGCCGTCGTCAGGCCGGCAACCGTGCTCGTGTTCAGGGCGGCAATCTGATCCGTCGTGAGGGTTGCGATAGCCGCCGTGCTCAACCCGGATATGGCTTTGCTGGTGATCGCCGCCATGTCGGCGGTCGAGAAGGTGGCTATATCATCGGCTCCCAGAACAGCAATCTGGGTCGAAGTCAGCGCCTTCACCTGCAAGGAGGACAAGGCTTCGGCCTGCGTGGTACTGAGGGCCGCGATCTGGTCGGTGGTCAGGCCGGTAATGCCGGCGGTGCTCAGAGCGGCGACCTGCGCGGTGGAAAAAGATGAGACAATATCCGTTCCCAGAACAGCAACCTGCTTCGAACTCAGCACGACGATCTGGGTCGTCTTCAATGCCTCGGCCTGCGCCGTGCTCAAGGTGGCAATCTGATCGGTCGTCAGACCCGCAATGCCGGCCTTGCTCAGGGCGGCAATCTGATCCGTCGAGAGGGCTGCGATAGCGGTCGTACCCAAGCCCGCTATGGCCTTGCTGGTGATTGCCGCGATATCGGCCGTCGAGAAGGTGGCGATGTCATCCGTCCCGAGCGCGGCGATCTGGGTCGAGCTCAGCACTGCGACCTGGATCGTCGTCAGAGCCTCGGCCTGCGCAGTACTCAAGGCATCCATCTGGCTGGTCGTCAGGCCGGTGATGGCGCTCGTGCCGAGGGCCGCAACCTGTGCGGTGGAAAGCGCCGCGATATCGTTGGTGCTCATGACCGCGACCTGCGATGCCTTGAGGGCACCGAGCTGGGTCGACGTCAGGGCGGCAACCTGCTCTGTGCTCAAAGTGACGATCTGGCTGGTCGTCAGACCGGCGATTGCGGTCTTGCTGAGAGCCGCGATCTGCGCGGTGGAAAGCACCGCGATATCGCTCGTGCCCATGACTGCGATCTGCGATGCCTTGAGGGCACCGAGCTGGGTCGTCGTCAAGGCAGCAACCTGCGCCGTGCTCAGGGTCGCGATCTGGCCGGTCGAGAGGCCAGCAATGGCGCTCGTGTTCAGGGCCGCAACCTGCTCGGTCGAGAGAGCTGCCAGAAGGCCCGTGCCCAAGCCCGCTATGGCTTTGCTGGTGATCGCCGCGATATCATCGGTCGAGAAGGTGGCGATATCGTCGGCTCCCAGAACGGCAATCTGGGTCGAGCTCAACACCTTTACCTGCGAGGAGGACAAGGCTTCGGCCTGCGCCGTGCTCAGGGCATTGATCTGACCGGTCGTCAAGCTCGCGACCGCAGTGGTGCTGAGAGCGGCAATCTGCGCGGTGGAAAGCGCTGTGATGCCTTTCGTGTCCATGACCGCGAGCTGCGCTGTCTTGAGAGCGGCGACCTGGGCCGTCGTCAAGGCGGCAATCTGCGCCGTGCTCAAGGCAGCGACCTGGGTGGTGGTCAGGCTCGCAATGCTGGACGTGCTCAACGCAGCAATCTGCGCCGTCGAGAGGGTTGCGATAGAGGCCGTGGATAGGCCTGATACCGCCTTATTGGTAATTGCCGCCATATCGCCGGTCGAGAAGGTGGCTATATCCGCCGCGCTTAAAGCGGCGAGTTGCGATGAACTGAGCGCTGCGACTTGCGACGAGCTCAAGGCTTCCGCCTGATCCGTCGTCAGGGCGCTGATCTGCGTGGTGGTGATTGCCGCGATCTGTAGCGAGCTCAGGCTTTCGATGTCAGACGCCGTCAGAACCGCCAATTGATCCATGGTCAAGCCAACGATGGCGGTTTGTGAAATGGCGCTTAGCTGCTGGGTGCTGAGAACTTCGACATCTTCCGTGTCCAACGCGGCGATCTGAGCTGACGAAAGCACATTGATCTGTTTTGTGGAAAGTGACGCCACGTCTTCCGTCGTCCAAGCCGCAACCGCTGCTGTGGAAAGCGACCTGATCTGACTGGTGCTCAGGGAGGAAACGATCGAAGTCATGTGTGAGAACTCTTGCGTTAGCTAATACAAAAAAGTCCAGCACCTCGAAGGCTGGCACCGCCCGTTTGGCCGGACTCTGAAAGAACTAACGGTCTTGAAATTCACCGCCCGGCAAAGAGCATCGTAGTTAATTTGGCTTGCCCGAACCTGTGGTTGATACGTGGTTGGTGATTGGAGCGGTTGCACTCTCTCCGGGGCGAGATCACCTAGTTTGAAATGGACGAAGCTAGGCCCCAGGAGACATTCAGCCCAGCGTCATTGTGGCTGAGCTGCTCAGTCATGAGAGCATTATGCGCGATATAGTTCGCCATGCGGCTCATGCTTCGGGTGCATCGGACACCCAGAGCCACAAGCTGAGAAACAGAGAGGGCGCCCACGCCCGTGGCGGCGTGAGGATCAATCGGCAAGGTGACATTCCCCCTATGGTCCTGTCGCGGTCAGCTCTGCTGGAACTGAAGGAACGCCGTCGCGTGCTTCAGCACGGCATCCGGCTCTTCTCGCTGCGGAAAATGACCAAGGCCGGGTAGGACGATACGTTGATAGGATGAGCGGAAGAAGGCATCCTTGCCATCAGATGTGGAGACGTCGTTGCATGGATCGCCTCCGCCATGCAGGACAAGCGTCGGGACATGAATGGTTGGATCGGCCTTCAACCGGTCTTCCAGCGCGGCGCATGACGGGTCTGGCTCGGCCAAACCCCAGCGAACCCTATAGGAATGCAGGACGACGTCTGCCCAATCAGGATTGCCAAAGGATGGCGCGCTAACGTCGAACTCCTCGTCCGGAACCATCCGGCCCGGATTCCAGATCGTCCAAATGTGGCGCGTAAAGGCGAGGCGATCATCACGGACCAGGGCCTCACCGCGCGGCAGCGTCATCAGCCAATGATACCAATAGTTCTGTGTCTGTCGCAACGACAAAGGCTGATCCGGACTATTCGTTCCCCAGCCCACCGATATCGCGACACAACAGGAGACCCGATCAGGTGCGAGGCACGCTGCGATATAGGCTGCGCGAGCCCCCCAATCGTGACCGATCACACCAAACCGGCCAAGGCCGACTGCATCGGCGAAGTCGAGCACATCGCGACCCAGTGCCGAGAGTTGACCGGAGCGCATCGCATCGGGATCGCGGAATCGCGTTGGTCCGACACCCCGCAGATAGGGCACGAGCGTACGGAAGCCGGCGGACTGAAGTTGCAGGACAATACTGTCCCAGGTGCGGACATCGTCAGGCCAGCCATGCACCAGGATGAGAGGAAAACCGTCGCGCGGCCCTCCCTCCTCGAAGGCGATATCCAAGACGGGCGTGACGACTGATTGATAGGAATGGAACTGGCTCATAGGTCCGACGCTAGTCCAGGCGACACACCGCAACAAACGATGTCTTGCGATATGGTCTATCGCAATTTACGATGGATTATGGATCTTCGCGCACTACATGCCTTTCGAATGATCGCCGAGACGGGGTCGATTACCGCGGCCGCCGCACGGCTCGGCACCGTGCAGTCAGCCCTGTCAGCGCGCATCGGCCAGTTCGAGGCATCGATCGGCGAGCCATTGTTCGAACGTTTGCCGCGCGGCATCCGCCTGACCGCGGCCGGCATGCATCTGTTGCCTTATGCGGAGCGGATCGAGCGTCTGACAGCGGAAGCCATGATGGCGGTACGTGGTCGGCAGCCGGACCTGAGCGGTCCGTTCCGGCTCGGCGCGATCGAGGTTGCGGCTGCATCGGTCTTGCCGACGACGCTCTCCAGCTTCCTGGGAAGCCACCCGGAGGTCGATCTGCATCTGCGCACTGGAGTCTCGCGCGAGCTCGCAGCATCCCTGGATGCTGGTGAGCTCGACGCTGCGATCATTGCCGAAGATGTCGGGCGGCACAGTTTGGTATCTCTTGCCCTCGATCATATGCCTCTTGCCCTTTTCCAGCCACCGGATCGCGCACCGGAAACACTCGAACAAGCCTTTGCCTTCGGAAAGGGATGCGTCTGCCGCGATCGGCTGGAAGCGCTTGTCCATCGGCGGCGATGGAACATGCGGATCATCGAGCTCGGTTCAGTCGATGCCATATTCGGTTGCGTGGCGGCCGGGCTCGGCGTTGCAGTCCTGCCGCGCATGTTGGGCACCGGTCGCGGGCTCGGGACCAAGCCTGCCGGATATCTCGATCTCTTCCTCATCTATCGGCCCGAAGCGGACGCCAAGGCACGGGCTTTGGCCGAGAGCTACGCTCCGATCGAGCATTCGGTCTGACGCACAGACAGTGGCTATTCCCTGTCAGGATGGCTGCAGCGAAGCATTGAGCGACAGAAGCAGCTGTCTTTTCACGACCTCGAAAGCTTCCGACGCACGATCGCGTTTCCTTGGCAGGTCGACCTTGATCTCATCGAGAATACGCCCCGGCCATGGCCGCATTACGATGATCCGATCGGCGAGAACAAGGGCCTCGTCGATATCATGCGTTACCAGAATGAGTGTGGGGCGCGTCTCGGACCATATGTCGAGCAGATGGTCTTGCAGATCAGCACGCGTGAAGGCATCCAGAGCCGAGAATGGCTCGTCCAGAAGCAGCACCTCCGGCCGGGTGACAAGCGCGCGGGCGATCGCCACCCTTTGGGCTTGTCCGCCTGACAGTTCCTTCGGCCAGCGATGACCGAGTTCCGCAAGGCCGACTTTTTTCAAGGCGGCCTCAACCCGGTGACGGCGGTCATCGCCCTCGAGTTCGGCAAGTCCGAAGCCGACATTGTTGGAAACGCTCAACCAGGGCAGAAGGCGGGGCTCTTGAAAAATGAGATTGATTAATGGATGCGGCTTGGTGACCGGCTCGCCATTCAGCTCGACCGTTCCGCGCGTCGGCGTTTCGAGACCGCTGATCAAGCGGAGCAGCGTGCTCTTGCCGCAGCCCGATCCGCCGATGACGGCGACGATCTCGCCCGGCGCCAGGTCGAGCGAAAAGCCTTCGAGTGCGCGCACGCCGTTTGCATAGATTTTTCCCAAATTCCGCAGTGTCAGCATCGGCTCACCTCTCCCTCCTGTAGCTGTCCTGCCACGTCAGGAAAGGCGCCGTCACCGCCAGCAGCAAGCTGTCCGTCAACTTGCCAATGACCGCGAAGGTGATGATGGCGGCCATAATCTGGTCGGGCTTGCCCATCTGCTGGCCATCGACGAGAAGATAGCCCAGCCCCTCCGAGGCCCCCATGAATTCGGCGGCGACGACGAACATCCAGCCGAGACCAAGACCGGATCGCAAAGCGGTCACATAGGCGGGAAAGACCGCAGGCAGCATGACGCGGCGCACCAGCGCAAGACCGGAGAGCCGGAAAATCCGCCCGACCTCGACGATCTTGCGGTCGACCGACAAGATAGCCCCCGACACACCGAGATAGACCGGAAAGAAGACGCCGACGGCGATCAGCGCCACTTTCGACGCTTCGAAGATTCCGAACCAGAGAATGAACAAAGGCACCCAGGCGATCGAGGGAATGGAACGAAGCGCCTGCAGCGATGGATCGATCAGCCGGCGCGCTAGCCCGAAATATCCGGTCACGGCACCGGCAATGGTGGCGGTCACGGCGCCGATGATAAATCCGAAGAACACCCTGATGGTGGTGATGCCGATATGGGTGAACAGCTCACCGGATTTCGAAAGCACCCACAGGGTTGCCGCAATCCTCGACGGCGGCGGCATGAGGCGGCCGGAAAACCATCCGGCCGCAACCGCGATTTCCCAGAACAGCAGCCCGAGGGCCGGCAGGATGATGGCGACCGTCACCTTGCCGCCTATTCCATAAAACGCAGACGCCGCGAATGAACGCGACGCCTTTGTTTCCGTATCGATGCCGGTCTCGGCCAGGTCCGCCATGGCGATGCCTTTGGTCTTTACTGCGTTTTTTCGACGGCGAAACGATCGTCGATCAGCTCGTTCGTGACTTTCTGGATATCGACATCAGCGGGAAGGACACCGGCACTCTGCAGAGCAATGCCCGCTTTCGAGATCGTGTCGCGTTGCTGATCGCCAATCGTCGACTGGGAGATGTCCGTGCGCTCGAGCTGCTTGGCGATCACATCATCCGGCAGCTTGGCAGCCTCCACCAGCGCGGCCTTCAACGCTGCGGGGTTGGCGATCGCGTCGGCCCGTGCGTGTTCGTAGACGGCGATGACTCGCTTGATGATGTCTGGATGTTGGGTGGCGAAGGTCTCGGTGGTGTTGAGCACGCCCCATGTGTTGTTTTCCGGCTTGCGATAGAACAGCTTCGCCTTGTCCTCCACCTCCGCCGCTGCCATCAGCGGATCGAGACCAGCCCATGCGTCGACATCGCCACGCAGAAGCGCGAGCTTGCCGTCGGCATGCTGCAAGAGAACCAGCTTCACATCTGTCTGCTTCAGCCCGGCATCCGCCAGCGCACGAACGAGAAAGATGTGCGGATCGGTCCCACGGGTAACCGCGATCGTCTTGCCCTTGAGATCTTGCACGGTGGAAATCGGACTATCGGCCCGGGTGACCAGCGCTGTCCATTCGGGGCGCGAAAAGACATAGATCGATTTGATCGGGTTGCCGTTGACGCGCGCGATCAATGCTGCGGCACCGGCGGTCGAACCGAAATCGATCGAGCCGGCATTCAGGAATTCCAGCGCCTTGTTCGAGCCCGCGGACTGCACCCAGCGGATGCTGATATTGTCCTTGGCGAACTCCTTTTCGAGCAGGCCTTCCTTTTTCAGGAGAAGCCCGACAGGGTTGTAGGTCGCCCAGTCAATCCTGATTTCAGAAAGATCCGCCGCCTGGGCCGAAGCCAGTCCGAAACCCAAAGCCGTGACAACACCAATCATCACCGAACGAAACACGCCCATATTCATCCCCTCTTCCTGGCCGTAGCCATCAACACTTTGGGAATACCCTATGGGCATCTGCGCAGGGGCGTGAAAGCCGGAATGTCTATTTCTATAGAATTTATAGGAATATTTTTCTCAATCGAAGCTGTGGGGGTCGATCGGGTTTTCATCGAATATTGCGGGCGCCTTGCATCTGGAGCCGAATTTGGGTAAATCTGGATCAGATATTTACTTCCTTTTCGCCCTTGTTTTAGAAAATCACCGGCCGCCAACTCTTTGAAGTTCCGCCATAAGTTTTCTGAGCGGAAGGAAAAGCGGCGCTAATTTCCACTATGGCTACGATTAAAATGATGCACCCATCGTCATTGGCTGGCATCTGGTATCCGCCGTGACAGGTTTTTGAGCTTGATTACGCTTATTCTCCGAGAGACAAGCCGCCCCATATGTATCGATATCCCTGTTTCGACGAGCGGCCGATGACCTTCGTGGAGGCGAATGGAGGGCACCAGATTGGCTTCGCAATCTTTGATCTCTTCGGTGATGATCATCAGGATGCCTTCCTTGCCTCGGCATCACGACCCCGCATCTGCGCCATCAGCATCGGCCCCAGGGAAAACTCGCCTCTACGCGCCCTTGAGGTGAGATTGCGCAGGTAACCGCCGGCTGAGCTGATATGCTGCGCTTTTTCGAGGAGGCATGCCATGATGATAGCCGTGCTTTCAGGCCCCATGGTATCGCAAGCATCCTGATAGGCGCTGGATGTGACGCCAAGCATGGTTCGAACGACGACGGCTGCCGTCATCAGCTCTCGCCAGCTGCCAATCGTGCCGGAAGCGCCGTAATTGGCAATCTCTGGGCAAGCCCGAAGCACTGTGGTCAGGGGAAAGGCGTTGATCGGCTGTTGTGAGAGCTTGCCGATCTCTTCGGCCGGCTGGGCTGGTTTTACGGATGTTGCGGTCTGAGGATCAGCTTCAGATTCTATTTGGGATTCGGTATTTGAATTCTGTATATGCCGGTCATTTTGAACATCATTGGCAACTGATTTTTCGGAAATCAGCTGTGTTTCCAGAAGGTTGATGATCTCATTGCGCAGCATTTCCATTTTTTCGGCGATGGGAGCGATATCCAGGGCCGTTGGCGTGCGTGGCAGGGTGTTGATCAGGCTGTGATAATGTCTCTCGATCGACTGCCAGTCACCGGGAACGCCTTCTTCGATCGCGGCGGCAATTAGCTTGCGAACATCGCGGCGGCAAATGGTGAGCTGTTCCTTGGCCTGTCGGAGATGTTTTTTCTCGACGGCAATCTGCTGCGCCAGATCCGCAAGCTCCTCGGAACGGGCAAGCAATGGTGCCAGATTGAAGCCATAGGCGTCCTCGACAGCCCCTGCCCCGTCCTTGCGGGCGAAGCGTTTGCCGTTCGGGCTATCCTTGCGAAGGATCAGGCCAGCCTCGACTAGGGCAGCCAGATGCCGCCGCAATGTCGTTCCGGTAATGCCGTGGGCGCGAACGGTGAGCTGATTATTGGATGGAAAGACCACCAGCCCCGCGTCCTCGCTGAGTTCCTTCTCGGGATAAAAGGTTAGAAGAGCATTCAATACCGCCAGCGTGCGATCCGAAATGTTCAGCAGCGGTCTTGCTTCGCAGACATCGCGAAACACCCGCCATTTATCGACAGTTTTACCTTGTCTGATGGCCGTTGCCTTGATCTGATTTCTCATCAAGGCAAGCGACATCGACCGCCGCCCAAAGGGCGTCGTAATATGCATCTCCATTTCCTTCACCTTTCAACAGGCAAAAGAAAGCCGCTCACCAAAAACGGTGCCAAAGACTCTTGACTATGATTCGCGGAAATGTGATTCTCGTATTGCTACATACTGAGAAGGGCTTCCGCTACGGCAACGTTCGGGGGCCTTTTTCTTTTGCTATTTAGTCTCCTGTTACAGCTTGGTCTTGTTCTGCGCGGCCTGTTGAGATTGATCGAGATATTCCTCGTGCAATCCCTCCATTCGACGCAGCAGGTAATTCACGAAATCGTCTGGGACGGCTTTCGTGAAGGTAAGCTTGGTTCCCGCCTTGGCGTAGTTCACGAGAGCAAGGGTCATTCCCTTGGAAACGACCTCCTGAGCGCGATCCGCAGGGGCTGTGGGGGCACTCTCGGCCTTGGAAACGGCATTCAATACCGCTGCGAACCTGTCGTCGCTGGACAGCGACTGAACCATCAGTTCTTCCAGTAGATGGTCTGTGACCGTTTGAGCCTTGGCATTGGCGTTCCAGCGTTCGGCCAGTTGCGCCCAGCGCCGGCGGCCGGTTTCAGGGGCCGCACCGATGCGCGTCAAAACCGCCTTCGGGAAAACCTTGGCGATCTGCAGCATTTCGGAAACATGCGACTTGCCGGTCGCCAGCGATGAGCAGATCACCTCGCGCTTGAAGCCCGCCTCTTCCTGGCTGAGAGCGAAAACGCATTTCTCAATGAAGGACAGGTCATCACGATTGGCGTTTTCCTCGCCCTGGATGACGATTGCCTGTTCGTCCGTGAGATCGCGGACGATGGCGCGGAACTTGATGCCCAGAAGCTTTGCAGCGGCAAGGCGGCGGCGTCCAAAGACAATCTGAAACCGGCCACCTTCGCCCGGCATGGGCCGAACAAGACCAGGTGTCGTTTGCCCATGCTCGCGCATGGACTGGACGAGATCCTGCAGTCTGTCGGCGTCATAGGCTCCGTCAAACCGATCCCGGATGGATGATGGCAAGACCGCGTCCACATCGAGCTGGATGATATGATCGGCACCCTGCAGCAGCTTGTCAGCAAGCTCGCCACGCTCCTGCAATTGCCGAACGCCGGCGGCGACCTTCAGAAGATGCGGCGACGGCGATGTGGTTGCGGTTGGCACGGATGGAGTATCCTGGCCGAGACCGACCAGGACGTTGGCAAACATGCCCTTGGAATCTTTCCTGCTCATTCGCGTCCCCATGCTCTCGAAAGAAGCTCTTCGATTTCGGCATTTGCCGCATTGATCGATTCGATCGCCCTGTCATAGGTTTTAGGCGCGGAAAATCTTGACCGCTGTACCTCGTAAAGGCTTTGTTTCCAGGTCAGGGCATCGGCAACGGCGGTGGATTTGATCACGGAGTTAAGCAAGAGGTCTTCGCCGAACACCTGCCGCATCAGCGCCGTCATATTGGCCTGCGGATGGTCGTTCGGCTCGAACTTGGTGATCAGGAACTTGGCGAAATCCCACTGTGCCGACGTGCCGACCTGTTCGAGGATCTGCATGTAGGATCCGGCGAGCTCGAGAAACTTCGCCGTGGAATCCACATCGAGCATATGTGCCGGAACGGGTATCAGGACGCCGGTCGCTGCGGTCAGTGACGACAGGGTGAGGAAGTTCAGCGACGGCGCCGAATCCATCAGGATGATGTCGTAGCGGTCAGCCACCTGCTCCAGGGCCTGCGAGACGCGCAAGAGGAAGCTCGTGCCGCCGGACTTGCGCATTTCCAGCGCAACGGCGGTTTCGAACTCCGTCAATTCCAGGCCGGCGCAGATGACATCGAAGCCGGCGATGTGGGTCTGATGAATGACCTGCTCGGTGGGGATCGGATCCTCGAAGCGGATGGCGGAATAAAGCGTATCGCCGTCACGGTAATCGAAATCCGGTAGACTGCCATGCAGGCTGGTCAGCGATGCCTGCGGGTCGAGGTCAACGGCCAGCACGCGATATCCTCTCAAGGCCAGGTAATGGCCGAGATGGATGGTGGTGGAGGTTTTGCTGGAGCCGCCCTTGAAATTGGTGATTGCCAGGATCTGGCATTGCTCCCCGCCTACCCTGCGTGGGTTCATCCATTTCTTGCGGCCGTTCTGCGCCAGATGCATGCGCAACTCGAGGATCTGCTCGAGCGTATAGAGGCGCCGTCCATTGGCGACCTCCGGCGTCGGCCCTTGCTCTTTCAGTGAAACCTGCCTGATATAGGCCTCGGTGACGTTAAGCAGCGCGGCGACCTCGGGGGAGGTGAACTTGCGCATGGTGCGACGGGCATGCGGAGGAAACTGGGCTACGCTAAGATTGCCCAATGCGGTATCTAGCTTCGCAGAGAATGTCTGCATGAAGGCGAGGCTGCTCAGATGTCGGGTCATGGTTTTCTCCCATTCTTGGCCACGTTACTAAGCACCTTTATGGTTGGGTTTTTGTGACTGGTTTCTTTATTTACGCGGAATGGCGGTACTACCGGCATTTTCCGTAGATAAGAAGTACTCCGATTCTGTGATTCGGGGCAACCGGGTCGAAAATGGCGTTCCCCGCGGGGAACTTTCGGCCTGCCGCTGTCAATTATGCGTCGTCGAAAACGAGTTCCCCGCGGGGAACGTTGGTCGATATTGGCATCTTTAGCGCCTGGAACGCAAATGTGGGTCGTTGCGAAATGGCTCTGCGGTGCGTTCTCCGGCCCGTGAGGCCCGACCTGTCGATATCGCGATACTCTTCCGTTTTTCCGCGATCGTCACGGTCCTTAATTCGCTGGCGGTCAATGCCTGTGTTGCGGGATTGATCTTCGGTTCATGAATCGTAGTTGAAGGATCGCTTGCACTCTATTGTATCTGCGATTGAGACCTGCAGCGCCATTTAAAACTGTCCTACCGGGACGCATGACGGAAACGCGGGGAAATTTCCCTGCCAGGCAGCGTCATGCTTGTTGGAGAAAGATCAATGTCCGAAGATATCAATCGCCCTCGCCGCCACTTCATCGGTATCGCCGCCGCTGCGCTCGCTGCCAATCAACTGGCAATGCCCGGCTCTGCCGTTGCGCAGTCCAATGAGACAGAGCCGGCGGTCAAATCCGGAGGCGGTGCGTCGTTCGCCTCTCTGAAGCAGATTGACGCCGGCGTGTTGACTGTCGGATATGCTGAGGCCGGTTCGGCCGATGGCGCTCCGGTCATTCTGTTGCATGGCTGGCCCTATGACATCCATAGCTTTGTCGATGTTGCTCCGCTGCTCGCATCACGAGGCTACCGCGTGATCGTTCCCTATCTGCGTGGCTACGGGACGACGCGCTTCCTATCCAGCGAGACTGCGCGCAACGGTCAGCAGTCGGTCGTGGCGGTCGATATCCTCGCTTTGATGGATGCGCTGAAAATTCCGAAGGCGATCCTCGGCGGCTTTGATTGGGGTGCGCGCACGGCCAATATTCTGACGGCGCTTTGGCCCGAGCGTTGCAAGGCACTGGTCTCCGTCAGCGGCTATCTGATCGGCAGTCAGGAAGCGAACAGGATGCCGCTGCCGCCGAAGGCCGAGCTTCAATGGTGGTACCAGTATTATTTCGCCACCGAGCGCGGGCAGGAGGGCTACGATAAATACCGGCGCGATTTTGCCAAGCTGACCTGGCAGATTGCCTCTCCGAAGTGGAACTTCGATGATGCGCAGTTTGATCGCAGTGCCGCGGCCTTCAATAATCCGGATCACGTCGCCGTCGTCATCGACAATTACCGCTGGCGGCTGGGGCTGGTGAAGGGCGAGCCGCAATATGATGATCTGGAGAAGCGCCTGGCAATGGCCCCGGTAATCAGCGTGCCCACAATCACCCTGGAAGGTGACGCCAACGGCGCGCCGCACCTGGATCCCGCATCCTATCGCAGCAAGTTTTCCGGCAAGTATGCACACCGGACGATCGACGGCGGCATCGGCCACAATCTGCCGCAGGAGGCACCGCAGGCCTTCGCGCAGGCAATCATCGACGTTGACGGCTTGTGAGTTTCCAGGGGGATCGATGGGGCAATGGCAGAGAATGCCATTGCCCATCCGTCTCCATCGGTGCGGCGATGCCAGCATATCTGTTTGGTGGAGGAAATTTCGATTTGGTGCGACGCGTGGGGTATCCGTTGGCACGGATCCATTGGTCGCGACCTGTATGCGATATTGAGATTGCTGGATCACCTCAGATAGGGACGGGGAGGCGAGGGCCGTCGGCTCGGGTCGGCGTCTGGGCGGTATCGGATCGTCGAGTATTCGATCGCGGCAGTCCGTCGTTTCATCCAAAGGCGGTAGACGATCGGCTCCTTTTGCGATGATGTGAATGGCAAGCTCGATTTCCACCAATGATGTTCTTCTGGCAACCGGGCCGTCAGTCCGGAGCCGGCGGCGTTCAATCGGTCGCGTCAGTGTCGTCTTCTGCAGGTTCGGCGACCACCGGCTGCGTCTCGTTCCCGGATTCGGTGCCGAGGCCAAATCCGAGCGGTCGCAGGTCAGCGGTGATAGGGAGAGGTTCGCAGTCGAATTGCGGCGGCGATATCGATGCGGACGGCAATCGCGGTATGGTCGTCGAGACAGGCTTCTAGGCGCGCGCTCGTGGGGCTGGTGATGTCGAAGAGAGAGGTTTGATGATCTGCTTTTCGTTTTCGGCCTCGAAATCGTCGCTGCCACCCTCGAAGGAGAAAATAGCAATAACGGAAGTAAAGCCATTATAAGCTTCTGTTTAGTATTAGGATGTGAGCAACCCTATGGACTTCATCACAAGGCGATAGAGGATTGCGGAGGGCATATGGGGGTAAACGGGGCTGATTTGAGGGTAACGCAATGCTTTGTGCAATTCGGCCCCTGCCGTGGTTCAATCCCGGTTGGTGGAAGGACGTGAGGTTCCAAGCTTAGGAAGAGTGCTTTAGACTACTTGCTTCATGCTGCTGGGCATCAGCGCTGGCAAATAATTTCCATCCGCCTTGTCGGAATCACCTTCTGTTGGCCGTCCTTGGAGCATCAACCGCGTCCACCTGGAGGAATATCGTGGAAAACGCTCAATCAGTTTGGCAGACTGCTGCCATTCTCATCGCTCGCCTGATCTTCACCGTCGTCTTCGTGATGGCCGTCTCGTTCAAGTTCATGGATATGGGCGCGACTGCCGGCTATATCGCCGCCGCCGGCTTCCCGTTCCCATTATTCTTGGCCTGGTGCGCCGCGATCCTTGAAGTGCTACTTGCCATTGCTTTCTTGACCGGTGCGTTGTTTGTCCCGGCAGCGCTCGCTGCAGCCGTTTATGTCATCTTCCTTGGATTCTCATTCCATGGTCCTGCACGTTGGGCCGGCAACCAAGCGGAATTCGGTTTCTTCGTGGATCATTTTGTTTTCGTGGCGGGTTTGCTCTTCGCTGCTGTACATGGTCCGGGCCGGGTACTTGCCGTAAAGTGGGCATCCTGGCCAGACAGAGCGTGACGCAGCTTCATCATGAAGCTTGCCGCACCATTCCCCTTTCGACGGCAGATGAGCAAGGCGCTGGCACAGGTGGCGGGCTTGTCGAAGAGTTGTTGGTGGGTCGACTTGACGCGCGCCGCTCGCTCCCCAAATTCGAGTCGTGCCACCTCATCTCTGCCCCACTTACCTCATCTGGTAAGTGGGGCAGAGATGAACACCACGCGCTCAGTCAAGGGAGAGGCGTGGCTGCTCGGGCATCGTCCAGTGCCGGAGGAATCTTATTCCAGTCTTCCGACATGAGACCGCGGGCCTGGCTCTGCCTGCCTGTCACTGTTGTTTGCGAACGGTGCCAACGGTCAGTCGACCGGTGCTCCCATCGGAGAGCTTTACCTTGCCCCATGCTGACATGAGATCCGGTGCTCGCGTGATTACGGCCTGCCCGGTGCGACCGTCCGAGCATTTGACCGGAAGAACAACTGTCGGGCGTCGATCCTTCAGGTCGTAGGCGCCGGAACATTTTACCGACCGCCGCGACGACGTGACCGAGAAGCGGCCGTTGCCGCCCGATGCTATCGTGGAGCCTTTGAACGTCTCGCCCGAGTCCATTTTTGCCAAGAGCGGAAGAACGATCTCACCCTGTCCATCACCCCGCGGCTTCCGTGGGCCAGACCCCGAAATCCTCAAAGCCTTCGCAATGCTTGGAGCCATGACACGACTTGCGGCAAACTGAACGTAGTCGTCGTAGGGGATGGCACCCTTGGCGTAAGCACTGAGGATTCGGCGGCAAAACTCGTAACGGACATTGGCCTGCGGAACGTCCATGAGCTTGGCAAGCTTCTCTTGCGCTTCCGGTGTGATGGCACCGTGGCTACATTGCTCGATGTTCCAGTTGAGAGCCGCGGGGTCGCTCAGTCGATTTCTATCATATTCGTACCCGCCCTTGCTTGCGACCGGTGCGGCGTTTGCCGACACGGAAAGAGCCGCCATGGTGATGGCGGTAAAAATCATAAGCTTTCTCATTTTGCCCCTTTTTCTCTTGGTACGCTTGGCGCTCGCGCATGGTCTCGAATGAGATTTCAGCGACGGGCGAAAACAGATATTCCGAAATTCGACGCCTGCCGGTCCCGATTCCCCTATGGTCCCTAACATCCCCTCATACGTGCATTATTGTCTGAAGTTAATCGAGTCTTCTGGCGCGCTGGCGGCTGTTTGCCGTCAGAGTGGTTCGAATATGCCGTGGCTTGCCTGCGAGAATCATTGCCGCCATTGGCTTCGGCCCAAAGCTGGATGTAGAAGTGCAAAACGTCTCAACAGGAGATCTGATTCCGTGCGGTCGAGATATGCTCTCTTGAGTGTCAAAAAGACTCTCTGCCTTTGCACCGTCGCCGTCGTCCTCTCGGCATCGCCGCAATTATGTGCGGCTGGTCGACAAGTGGACATTCCGCTGTGGCTGACGCCTCATGTCGGCGAAGGCGACGGCCAAATCGCGCAGCCAGTCCTGCAAAGGGCGCGCGCGCTTTACATGCGCAAAGTGAGTGAAGGCAAAGTCAGTAATCCTTGCTACTTCGCGATGGACGCCACGCGCCCGAACGATCTGGGCGATGGCAAATCCGGCGGCCGCTTTTACACCGTCTGCGAAGCCACCCAGACGTTTCGTGTGATTTCGTCCGGGCACGGCAGCGGCCGCGATTTGAAGGGCGTTGTTGATTTCGGCAATGGCCGAGAGTGCGCCCGGAACTTCGGCAATGCCATGGATTCGAACCTGACGGCCGGCGGCGCCTATATGACGGACGAGACGAAGACGACCTTCAAGGGCTACTACCGCGTCTCAGGAACGAAAGACGCGGCCTTGCTTCGCTCGTTCATCCAATTTGACGGCGAGGGTGAAACGGCAAATGCGCGACAGCGCGCCATCGGCGGGCACGCGGCCGCGGTGGTGGCAGGCGTCTGCCTGAAGAAAAATCCTGAGAGCCCCTACGCAAACCGCGATGGATATGTTCCGCTTGGAAAGCTGGTGGAATATGCGGGCGGCCGCAGCGACGGCTGCACCAGTTGGACGGCATCGGACGCCAGCCAGATCCTCTCCATGGTGAAGGGCAATCCGACGACGCTCTACATCTATCCCGAGTCAGCCGATATAAACGCTGTCGCCAAAGCCGTGGCGAGCGGCCGTTCGCCATCGAAGGCCGGCCTGTATTGGAATGATTCCTGCCTGAAGGAGATCGGCGCTCCGAAGTTTTGGTCGAAAGAAACCCTGGAGCCAATCATTGCCCAGTACAAAATAGATCATCCGGCACCGCCACCGCGGCCAATACCGATTTGCGATGCGCCATAAAGTTGTTTCTCGGCGTGGTCTCTCGCCATGTGGGTCGCCATGGAAGTAGAAGTTCCAAAGAATGAGTCCGCGGGCCTCTTTCGCAAAGTCAGTGGTCGCTTCTTTCGTTCGGTGCTGACAGACCGCCTTGATCATGTGCTCGATCCTCCCGAGGCATCCAGTGCGGGACGCTATCATCGCCTCGGTCAGGCAGCACTTTATACGAGTGCTTCACTCGAGTGGTCAATCATTGCTATCTCTGGCTACATGCGCGAAGATCAGTGTCCGCGTGTTGTCGTGCCGCTCCTTGTCAGTGATGCGATCGTGGTCGATCAACATGACCGGCAGGCCTGTGAACAGCTCGGCATTGATCGGGAACTATCCAATCAGTCCTGGCGCTCTGCTTTAGCGGCCGGTCAGGAGCCGGCATCATGGCGCAATGCTGATATGGCCAGAGCGGCGGGCGCAGACGGGATAATCGATCGGTCAAGGTTGATACCCGGCGGTTGGCATCTCAACCTGTTTCGCTGGAACGGGTTCGGCGGTCCCTCGGTCGAGGTTTGCGGCGATCCCGTCGAAATCAAGCTGTCTGAAAACGGCCCTAAGTGGGGGCTGTAGCTGTGGCGCTATGCGCGTGTGCCGTCCGGGTTCCAGGGAAGTGGCGGTTCAACGACGACCTCGAGACCGCGCTTAACAAACGCATCGCGTAATCGCATCGCAGATGTTGCGGTCACAGCTTGGGCTACCGGCAAATCTCGGTCGACAACCATGCGCGCCTGAACGACGCCAATTCCAAGAACCATCGAAACATCCAGGATCGTCTTTGAGCGCAGGCGATCGGCCCGATCCAGCCGGACCGTATAGCTTGCCTCGTCAAACGCGGCATGATCTCTATTGGTCGTCGCAACGGTCCATCCGCAATTGTTGCAGGTAACATTAAGGCTCATGCCTTGGACCCAGATGGTCAATTCTTGGCCACATTCCGGACAACTCATCTTCGATAACTCGCATATCTCCGTGTGTTTGAGCAAGATGCCGGAAAGCAGCCCGCGACAATTCCGTCGAGGGGCGCTTGAACTATCGAGATGGATTGGTTTCCCCGCATTCAAGTCAGAAGGTCACGACAGGCCTCAAGCCTACCGGCTTGAATGCAGACCCGCGCCCCTCCATTTAATTCCTATGCAACAGCGCCATGGCGAACACGCGCATCCGCGTGATCGGTCCGCCGCCGGTAGCGACGACGGGCGCAGCTGTTGGAGGATCAGATGATGGGTCTCATAGACAAGAATATTACGGCCGCCGATGATGGCGTGCTGATAGATGCTTATTCCCAATCCATAGCAAGCGCGGTCGATATGGTCGGCCCGGCGGTCAGCCGCATCGAGCGTGTGGGCGGCAAGGGAGGGCATGGCTCCGGCTTTGCCATCTCGCCGGATGGGCTGATCGTCACCAACAATCATGTGGTCGACGACGCCAAGCTCGTCCGCATCACCACGCCGGACGGTTCGGTCACGGAAGGACGCGTTCTTGGACGCGACGTCGACACCGACATCGCGCTCATTCGTGCGAATTCCGGCGTCGGTGCCTGGGCGCGCCTGGGCGATTCCAGGCGTCTGCGCCGGGGGCATATTGCGATTGCCATCGGCAATCCGTTCGGCTTTGAATGGACGGTGACCGCCGGTATCGTGTCGGCGCTCGGCCGTTCGATGCGCTCGGCGAGCGGCCGGCTGATGGATGACGTTATCCAGACAGATGCCGCGCTCAACCCCGGCAATTCCGGCGGGCCGCTGGTGTCCTCCGCTGGTGAGGTCATCGGGGTCAACACGGCCGTCATCCAGGGCGCGCAGAGCATCGCCTTCGCGGTCGCCTCCAACACGGCGAATGTCGTGGTGTCGGAGATCCTCCGTTACGGCCACGTCCGGCGGGCCTTCATCGGCATCGCCGGCGATACGATCGAGCTGCCGCGCAGGATCGCCCTCGAGGCGGGCACCGGGCAGGCGACCTCCGTGCGGGTCAGACGGGTCGAACCCGGCGGCCCGGCCGAGCGGGCCGGCTTGAAGGACGGTGACTATATTCTGGCGATCGACGGCACCCCGGTCGGCGGCGTCGATGACATTGTCCGGTTGATGAACGGCGACAGGATCGGTGAGGATACCGAGCTGCTCGTCTTTTCGGTCGCAGGCCGGCTTGAGATGCGAAGGCTGGTGCCGGTTGCCCGGTCGTGAGCTGAGCGGAAGCGGGATCGCCGGCTGAAATTGCCGCCGGCGCCTCCGCGACGGATGAGATCGTTCTATGTGTCGGATGAGGGCGGGGAACTGCTATCTTGCGAACGAGGCGTCCCGATGACGAGCGTTCGGGCGATCACCCCGTCAAGGATGACATGCAATGTCTTTACCAGGAATGCCTTCATCCTGCAGATCCTTTCTCAAGAGGTTGTCTCGGTTTTGGCCCGGACGTAATGCCGCCAGCCGCCGAAGTCAGTGATGTCAAGCGCATCCGCAGCGGCATGGGCCTCGCAAAGAAAGCCCGATACTGCGGTGCCGTCATCCAGAGAAACCTTGCCGATGCCGAGCGGCGCGGGGATTTTCTGGACGAAGCGGCCGAAGGCTTCGGGCGACACTGCCCAGACCTCGACCTCCACGCCTTTGCCGGAAAAGCCCGGCTCGCGCAGCAACCCCGGCTTGGGCGGGACGGTTCCCGGCAATGCGAAGAGGCGGTAGTCACCCGCCGTCCGGCAGGTCTTCAACCGGTATCCGCCGGAAGAAGTGAGTTCGTGGTTGAGCGGCATGCCGCTCAGATGCGCCCCGACGACGACGATTGGCACCGAGCCGTCATCGGCCTGCGGCACGCGGCTTGCCTCGGGGATTTGTGCCGAGCGATCCTTGCCCATCCCCGCATTCAAGCTCCGGTGCATGGCATCGGCGAAGGGGGTGAGGGCATCATCAGTAAAGGCCGGACCGATCAGCGTTACGCCGGCCGGCAGGTGGCCGTCCGCGTCGAAGCCGGCCGGAATGGCGATTGCCGCGCAGTCGAGCAGGTTGACGAAGTTGGTGTACCGGCCGAAATGGCCGTTCTTCACGATGGGATCGGCCAGCATCTCCTCGACCGTA
>DASVPC010000326.1:0-11492 GCA_036383055.1 Rhizobium sp.
GCCGACACCGTCTTTCCCATCGCAGTGGGATTGCATAGGTTGGCAAGATGAATCGGTGCCCGGCGATAGGAGCGAAGGAATGAATGGCAGCGTCAAACCGAGAGGCGAGCTGACATTGCGCACGCTGGCTATGCCTGCTGATGCCAATCCCGCCGGCGACATCTTCGGCGGCTGGGTCATGGCACAGATGGACTTGGCAAGCGGCAGCCGTGCCGCCGAGCGTGCTCGCGGCCGCGTTGTCACCGCCGCGGTCAAAGAAATGGCGTTCGAACTGCCGGTCAAGATCGGCGATACGCTGAGCGTCTTCACCGATATCGAACGTGTCGGCCGCACCTCGATCACCCTGAATGTCGAAGCATGGGCACACCGCGCGCGCTTCAACACGCTGGAAAAAGTCACGGCCGCGACCTTCATCATGGTCGCCCTTGACGAGAATGGCGCACCCAAGGCGGTGCCGGCGGAGAGCTGAGATGTTGGGCGCGGCGCACGCACCGGAGGTCTACGTCTATATCAGGACGGTCATGAGCATGGTGATCGGCCTTTCGCTCGCCCAGCTCCTGACCCGGCTCGCCGGCTTCGTGCAGTCACCCGGCAAGAACAAGATCTACCTTGTCCACATCGGCTGGGTGCTATCGATGTTCCTGTTCATCATCCATTTCTGGTGGTGGGAATATCGGCTGCAATCCGTGGCCGAGATCAGTTTCGGTGTCTACCTCTTCCTGATTTGCTTCTGCTGCCTGTTCTATTTCCTCTGTGTGCTGCTGAACCCTCCCTCGATCGAGGATTATGGCGGCTTCGAGGAATATTTCATCTCCCGCCGGCGCTGGTTCTTCGGCCTTCTCGCCGTCACCTATGCCGTCGATCTGATCGACACGCTGCTCAAGGGGGAGACCTATTTCCGGTCGCTCGGCTGGGAATATCCGACCCGCAACATCGTCTACATCGTCCTTTGCATCATCGCCGCCATCACCGCCAACAGGCGCTTTCAGGCCGCCTTCGTGACGATCGGCTTGATCTATCAGATCACCTGGATCTTCCGGCTCTACGATGTCCTGCCGGGATAGAGGCAGTGAGAAAACAGCGGCCATCCCCAGGCGTTGCAGCCAGCGGCCAAGACATCGCCATATTGTTCAGATCGATTGCGCTTCAGTGCGCAGGCGGGGAGAGTAAGCTTTGAAAATCGGAAGATTGGCATTTGGACTGGCGGTAGCCCTTTCGCTCGCGCCACTTGCTCATGCCGAAGATCCCGCGCCGGCGCCTGACGACACATCGATCTCGCTGAAATATTGGGTGCAATTCGCCAAAGACGGCAATGCGGCCGCCCAATACGGCCTAGGCTATCGTTACACCAAGGGCCTCGGCGTGGAGCGAGACGACGCACAGGCCGTGCAATGGTATCGAAAGGCAGCGGCCCAGGGGAATGTGCAGGCCGAATACGCCCTCGCCTACATGTATTCCAACGGCCTCGGCGTCGATAAGGATCTGAAACAAGCAAATACCTGGTATCGCAAAGCCGCCGAACAGGGCTACGCCGACGCGCAATACGCCATCGGCTATTCCTACGCCAACGGCCGCGGCACGGATGTCGATAACGAGCAGGCGGTCGGCTGGTATCAGAAATCCGCCGCCCAGGACCAGGCACAGGCGCAATATGCGCTCGGCTACATGTATGGGCACGGCCTCGGCGTGCGCGAGGACAATGCGATCGCGCTCGGCTGGTATCGAAAATCCGCCGATCAGGATCGCAGCGACGCACAGTATGCGCTTGGCTACATGTACGAAAAGGGTCTCGGCACGACTGCCGACCAAAGCCTGGCGATTGACTGGTATCAAAAATCGGCGGAGCAGGGCGACCCACAGGGCGAATACGCCCTCGGCTATGCCTACACCAACGGCCGGGGCGTCGATCAGGACGATGCTCAAGCCTATTCCTGGTACAAGAAATCCGCCGAGCAGGGCCGAGCCGACGCACAGTATGGGCTTGGCTACAGCTTCGCCAACGGCCTCGGCGTTCCCAAGGATTACAAGCTGGCGCTGCAATGGTATCGCAAGGCCGCCGATCAGGGCCGTGCCGATGCGCAATATGCCGTCGGCTATCTCTATGCCAACGGCAAGGGCGTGCCGGTCAACAACGACGTCGCTGTCGAATGGTATCGCAAGGCGGCGGCTCAAAGCGACGCGCAGGGCGAATACGCCCTCGCCACCATGTATACCGACGGCCGTGGCCTCCCCAGGGACGATGCCAAGGCGCTGGAATGGTATCGTAAATCGGCCGAACAAGGCCATCCGGACGCGCAATATGCGCTCGGCTATATCTATGACAAGGGTTACGGCGTGACGCCGGACAAGGGCAAGGCGGTCATCTGGTACCGCAAGGCGGCCGACCAGGGCAGCGCGGAAGGCCTATATGCCCTCGGCCATCTCTACTACGATGGCAGCGGCGTTCCCAAGGACTATGGGCAGGCGGCAGATTTCTTTCGCAAGGCCGCGGAGCAGGGCAACGCCCGCGCCCAGTACGGCCTCGGCTCCATGTACTATGGTGGCGATGGCGTGACGAAGGATATCGGCCAGGCAACCAAATGGTTCCGCAAGGCAGCGGACCAGGGGCTGCCGGAAGCGCAACATAGCTTAAGCTATATGGCCGCGAATGGCGAAAGCCCGCTCAAGAGCGCCAGCCTAGAGAACAACAAACCGACCAAAACGACCAGCCAAAGCGACACACCCGGCTGGATCATTCTCCAGATACTGGCGACGCTGTTGCCATAAGCCGATCATGTATGTGCGCGGAGACGCCTTGCGCCCTCGCCCGTCACATCATTTAGTATTTACAGACAAAAGACGACTGATTGAGGGGTAGATTGTGCATTTCAAGCGAGCAGCCATCGCACTGTTCTTCGCGCTGGCATCCGGTGGCCTTGCCCATGCCGATATCGGACAAAATGCCTATGACAGGGGCGACTACAAGGCGGCACTGGAGTATTGGCGTCCGCTCGCAGACAAGGGCGATGCGGCGGCACAACTGAAGCTTGGCGAAATGTATGACGAGGGCCAGGGCGTACCCAAGGACAGGACCCTCGCCTTCGTCTGGTACAGCAAGGCGGCCGAACAGGGAAATGCCAACGCGCAGTTCAATGTCGGGGTGATGTACGACAACGGCGATGGCGTCGATCAGGACAAGAGCCAGGCCATCGCCTGGTATCGGAAGGCCGCCGATCAGGGCAATGTCGATGCGCAATATAATCTAGCCATCATGTATGACAGCGGCGAAGGCATAACCAAAGACAGCGGTCAGGCTCTGGCCTGGTATCGCAAAGCGGCCGACCGGGGCAAGATCGAAGCGCAATACAACCTCGCGGTCATGTATCGCGACGGCGCCGGCGTGCCCAAGGACGGCGCTCAAGCCGTCGCCTGGTTCCGCAAGGCCGCCGACCAGGGCGATGCCGACGCGCAATATAATCTCGGCACCATGTATGCCGATGGCGACGGGATCGCTGAAGACGACGCTGAGGCCATCACCTGGTTTCGCAAGGCGGCGGATCAGGGAGACGTCGAGGCCGAATATAATCTCGGCGTGATGTATCGTGACGGCGAAGGTGTCGCGAAGAACGGTCCCGAAGCGGTCGGCTGGTTCGAAAAAGCCGCTGCCGAGAACTATGCCGATGCGGCTCTCAACCTCGGCGTGATGTATCGCGATGGCGACGGTGTGCCCGCCGATCGGGCGAAGTCCCTGGAATGGTTCAGTCGGGCCAAGGCCATGAGCGGCGACGATAGTGAGCCCGATGGCAATGAGGATATGCCGCTGCAGCGGAAAAGCATCCCGATCTGAAATGAACGGATAAACAAGGCCGTCCCCAGCCTTTCCCGGGCAGCGGGGATAGACCTAGCTCTTGGACGAACTGGAATCACGGATGGGAGATCGCCGGATGCGGCTCAAACGGATAGGCCTCGGACTGACGCTGGCGCTCTCGATCGCCTTCCATGCCCATGCCGAGGATGGGCAAGCGGCCTACGACAAGGGCGACTACGGCAGCGCCCTCGCCTCCTGGCAGTCTTTGGCGGACAAAGGAGACGCGGCCTCGCAGGACAATATCGGCAGCCTCTATGCCCTCGGCAAAGGCGTTCCGCAGGATTATGCCCAGGCCATCGGCTGGTTTACCAAGGCCGCCGATCAAGGTCTGCCCAAGGCGCAACTTCATCTCGGCTACGCCTATCATCGCGGCGACGGCGTCACGAGGGACCGCAACATGGCAATAACCTGGTTCCGCAAAGCCGCCGCTCAAGGGTATGCGCCAGCGCAGAGCATTCTCGACCAGATGAACTGAGCGGGACGTTTCTCGTTCAGAGCATATCCCCGAGGGTCCAATGGTTGCTCCATCGGGCGTCGATCTCGTCCTCGACATTCTGGTAGCGAATATCGGTCGACAGGCGCAAGCGGCCGAACGGATCACGATTGGTCGTGGACGCATGGATCATGTAGGGGCTGTGCAACACGATATCGCCAGCCTCATAATCGGCGGCAAGCCAGCGCGTATCGAAACGCTCGGCCATCTCAGGCAGATCCTTGGAAACCCAGCCGCCTTCCGTCATGTTCTTGTTGAAGGCGCTGACGCGTTCCTCCGGCGTAAGCGCCGCGCCTTTGACCGCAAACTCCTTTTCCATCTCGGCGCCGATCCGATGCGAACCCTCGAGATAGACGAGACCGCCCATATCGACCGGGATGTCACCGATCGGAATCCAGGCCGTCACGATGCGGCTGGTGCCGCCGCGCAAATAGACGAGATCATAATGCGCGGGCGTGACGGCGCCGGTGTTCGGCCGGGTGAAGCGCATGATCTTGCGCTTATGAAGATAGGAGATGCCCTGCACGAACTCGTCCATGAAGGAAGCGATCCGCGGCTGGGTACAAAAGCCTTCATAGGCCACCGAACGCACCAGCGACATCAGCCGCCGATCGGCGAGCGACTTGTCGGCTTCCCCCTTTGCGGCGAGGCCAATCATCGGGTCGGATCCAGGTTGAAGAAGGCCCGTGTCCATCAGATGCCCGAACACCCAGGCACGGAAGTCGAGCACGTCGTCGCGCTTCAAAAATCCCTTGAGCCAGAGATAGCCATGCTCCTGAAATTGCGCACGCAATGTTGCGACGTCGGTGGCGGCATCGGTAGGAGCAAGATAGCCGAAACGATGCGGCGCCATCGAGAGGATCTTGCCGTTCGCCTCCAGCGGCGCCAAGCCGGAGGCCGTTTCGTTCAATATCGACCGCAATGAACCCGACATGCTACCTCCCGTAACACCTATTAGCCGGCGGCCTCTCCTCAAAGGTCCCGCCAGCCTGTCCATTCGAATCATAGGGCGAATGAGTCGCGCTGCCTAGCGGCTCTTCTCCTCACCCCCGGAAAATGAAGGAGGCGCCGACGGCGATCAGCGCGAAGCCGATGGCATGGTTCCAGGTCAGGTTTTCGCCCAGCCAGAAGACCGAGAAGCCGGAGAACACGATCAGCGTGATCACCTCCTGCATGGTCTTCAACTGCGCCGTCGAATAGACCGCCGAACCCAAGCGGTTGGCCGGCACGGCCAGACAATATTCGAAGAAGGCAATGCCCCAACTGACGATGATGGCGATGAAGATCGCGGTGCTCTTGTGCTTCAGATGCCCGTACCAGGCAAAGGTCATGAAAATATTGGAGGCAAACAGCATGATGATCGGCCAGATGGCGGCCGGGCTTAGCAGCGAGGGCATGAGGAATCCTTTGAACAAAACGAACGGGCCGCACCATGACCCGCTAACCCCTGAAATTTCAAGAGTGGAGCGCTGCGCCGAAATGCAGCAACGGCACAGCTAGACTGATCGCGATTGCATCGTGGACGATAAAATGAAGATGACCGAGACGATGCGCCTCATCTTTCCCGCAGATGCGGCATTGCTACATCGCTTCAAGAGATGAAGAATACCGCGAACGCCTTCCTGACTTGAGCCGCCAAGGGATCGATCGTTGTGACCAAGATATTCTCCTTACCTTCCCCCTCGTTATTTCCGCCGCTCCGCATGGGATTGCTGGCCGCCGCGATCATTTTGCCGCTGTCGCCCTTCCCTACGGCATCGACGCAAGCGCAAGCAGCGCCTGGTTCCTGCTGGTCGCTGCTCCAGAGCAAGTTCGGCCCACAAATCGAAAAATCGGTGAACGAGGCCGACCCGTGCAAGAAGCTGCCGGGCCTCGATCACAAGGAAAAATTCGAGGTGAAGTCGCTGGATGTGTGCAGCGCGCCCGGCGGCGTGCAGATCAATGCCCGCGCCGATCTCGCCTGCAAATCGCATGGCGTGCTGCAGGCAACGGTGAAAGGACAGCTGGAAGCCTCGGTGACGGTCGATGTCGGAGCCTGCCGCATCACCGATTCGCATGTCGGCATCAGCGGCCCGATCGGCGACCTGATATCCTCCGTCGGCGGCATGCAGGAGCTTGCCCGCGGTTTCGCGCAGGCGAAGATCTCCGAAATTTGCGGCAAATAGATTGGAGGCCGGCGACCATAAGCCGCCGGCCACGCTTCGACGAGGGCGCGGAGATTTAAGTCTGCGTCGCGCTCCGGGGCTCCTCCACCCCTGCCTCGCCGAAGCGAATATCCTTCTTCTCGAAGCCGAAACCGGCGAGCACCGCCACCACGGCCGCGACGATCACAGCTACGATTAGTAATGCAGTGGCGTAATCGCCGTTCCAATGCAACGCCAGGCCCGCCTGAATCGACGCATTGCCCGAGGCCAGCAGATTGCCGAGCTGATAGGCGAAGCCGGGGAACGTGCCGCGTATCTCGTCCGGCGACAGCTCGTTGAGATGCACAGGCACGATACCCCAGGCCCCCTGCACGAAAAACTGCATCAGGAAGGCGCCGATGGCGAGCATGACCGGTCCATGCGCGTAGACCCAGAGTGGCGCGATCGGAATCGCCAGTAGTGCGGCGATAACGATGCCCCGCCGCCGGCCGAGGCGCTGCGACAGTGCCCCGAACGTCAACCCGCCGATCATCGCGCCGATATTATAGACGATGGCGATCGCACCAACCGTATGGCTGTCATATTGCCGCTGGGTTTCGAGGAAGGTCGGATAGAGATCCTGCGTGCCGTGACTGAAGAAATTGAATGCGGTCATCAGCAGCACCGCCCACAGGAACAGCGGGATATTCTCACGCAATACCGTGAGAAAAGGCCGTTGCGGTTTCGCTTGCCGCTGCACGAAGGCCGGCGATTCCTGCACGTTGCGGCGGATATAGAGCACCAGCAGCGCCGGCAGAGCGCCAACCATGAACATGCCGCGCCAGCCGATCACCGGAAACAGCAGAAAGAATACGATCGACGCCAGTAAATAGCCGGAGGGATAGCCGGCCTGCAGGATGCCGGAGACGATGCCGCGCGACTCCTCAGGCACGGTTTCCATCGTCAGCGACGCGCCGACGCCCCACTCCCCGCCCATGGCGATGCCGAAAAGCGCCCGCAATACGAGGAACATGGTCAGGCCTGTCGAAAAGCCCGTGAGGAACTCGAACACCGAATAGAGCAGCACGTCCGCCATCAGCGTCACGCGCCGGCCATACCGATCGGCGGCGAAGCCGAAGATCAGCGCGCCCAGCGGCCGCATGGCGAGCGTCAGGAAGATCGCGGCCGCAACCGCGGGAACATCGGTATGAAATTCCTCCGCTATATGCTTGAGAACAAAAACCAATATGAAAAAATCGAAAGCATCCAGCGTCCAGCCGAGATAGGCGGCGATGACGGTGTTGCGTTGCTGGGGAGATAAAGAACGTAAGCCATCCAATGCGGTCATCATGATCCTCCGATCGGATGACGGCGGCGAGGCGGGCAAAGTCCGGATGCCGTCGAAGCTGGGGGGACCCGGCTTTCGCCGGGCATATCGACGTTGCGGCCGGCTCCTCCCTTGGCGCCTGCGAGGATCGCGCTATGCCGACGAGATCAGCGATAACGCACCAGCCAGTTTTGGCTTGTAACATATTTGACATATTGGGCGAACGGAAAAATCCACCGCTTGTTTCCCTTTTGTACTCTTCCCCTCTTCACATCGGCGCTGACTCTCGCCATATTCGCCCGATGGCCAGATCACCGAAAAATTCCCCCGCGCCGACCGGTTTCGAAGAGACGCCGCAAGCACCATTTGAAGGCGCGCCGCTCAGCGGCAGCGTCGCCGACTGGGTGAAGCAACTGGAATCGGAAGCCGAGACATCCGGCATCGAGACGCAGCGGCAGATCGCTTCAAAAGCTGGCAAGCACCGCAAGAAGGTGGAAATCGCCGCCTCCAAATCGGGACGCGGCACATCGATGGGCGGCTCGACCGACCCCAAGACGCGCGCGGCGGCGGGCCTCAACCCTGTCTCTGGCATGGATACCTCGCTGGAGAATGCCGCCAATGCCGGTACGGCCGTCACCGCGACGGTCGAGGCGCTGTCGGCGCTGATCGAAAGCGGCAATCCGCTCTTCAAGGACGGCAAGCTCTGGACGCCGCACCGCCCTGCCCGCCCCAACAAATCCGAAGGCGGCATCGCGATCCGCATGGTCTCGGACTTTGAGCCCGCCGGCGACCAGCCGACCGCCATCCGCGACCTCGTCGAAGGCCTCGACAACGGCGACCGCAGCCAGGTGCTGCTCGGCGTCACCGGCTCCGGCAAGACCTTCACCATGGCCAAGGTGATCGAGGCGACGCAGCGCCCCGCCGTCATCCTCGCCCCGAACAAGACGCTGGCTGCCCAGCTCTATTCCGAATTCAAGAACTTCTTCCCCGACAATGCGGTCGAGTATTTCGTCTCCTACTACGATTACTACCAGCCTGAAGCCTATGTGCCGCGCTCGGATACCTTCATCGAGAAGGAATCCTCGATCAACGAGCAGATCGACCGCATGCGCCACTCCGCGACGCGCTCGCTCTTGGAACGCGACGACTGCATCATCGTCGCCTCGGTCTCCTGCATCTACGGTATCGGCTCGGTCGAGACCTACACGGCGATGACCTTCCAGATGAATGTCGGCGATCGGCTGGACCAGCGGCAATTGCTGGCCGACCTCGTGGCGCAGCAATACAAGCGCCGCGACATGGATTTCATTCGCGGCTCCTTCCGCGTGCGTGGCGACACCATCGAAATCTTCCCGGCCCATTTGGAGGATGCCGCCTGGCGCATCTCCATGTTCGGCGACGAGATCGACGCCATCACCGAATTCGATCCGCTGACCGGCCAGAAGACCGGCGACCTGAAATCGGTGAAGATCTACGCCAACTCGCACTATGTCACCCCGCGCCCAACGCTGAACGGCGCTATCAAGGCGATCAAGGAAGAGCTGAAGATCCGGCTCGCCGAGCTGGAAAAGGCCGGCCGTTTGCTGGAGGCGCAGCGCCTGGAACAGCGCACCCGTTATGATGTCGAAATGCTGGAAGCCACCGGCTCCTGCGCCGGCATCGAGAATTATTCGCGCTACCTCACCGGCCGCAACCCCGGCGAGCCACCGCCGACTTTGTTCGAATATATCCCCGACAATGCCCTGCTGTTTATCGACGAAAGCCACGTTTCGGTCAGCCAGATCGGCGGCATGTATCGCGGCGACTTCAGGCGCAAGGCGACGCTGGCCGAATACGGCTTCCGCCTGCCCTCCTGCATGGACAACCGGCCGCTGCGCTTCGAGGAATGGGACGCCATGCGCCCGGACACCATCGCCGTGTCCGCAACGCCAGGTGCATGGGAGATGGACCAATCCGGCGGCGTTTTCGCGGAACAGGTCATTCGCCCGACCGGCTTGATCGACCCGCCGGTCGAGGTCCGCTCCGCCCGCACCCAGGTCGACGACGTGCTCGGCGAAATCCGCGAGACCGCCGCCAAGGGCTATCGCACCCTCTGCACGGTGCTCACCAAACGCATGGCCGAGGACCTGACGGAATATCTGCACGAACAGGGCGTCCGCGTGCGCTACATGCACTCCGACATCGACACGCTGGAACGCATCGAGATCATTAGAGATCTTCGCCTCGGCGCCTTCGACGTGCTGGTCGGCATCAACCTCTTGCGCGAAGGTCTCGATATTCCCGAATGCGCCTTCGTTGCCATTCTCGACGCCGACAAGGAAGGCTTCCTGCGCTCCGAGACATCGCTGATCCAGACCATCGGCCGCGCCGCCCGTAACGTTGACGGCAAGGTCATCCTCTATGCCGACAACATCACCGGCTCGATGAAACGGGCGATGGAGGAAACCAGCCGCCGCCGCGAAAAACAGATGGTCTACAACACCGAACACGGCATCACGCCGGAATCGGTGAAGGCGAAGATTTCCGACATTCTCGACAGCGTCTACGAGAAGGACCATGTCCGCGCCGATATCGGCGGTGTCTCCGGCAAGGGCTTTGCCGATGGCGGCCACCTCGTCGGCAACAATCTGCAGGCCCATCTCAACGCGCTGGAAAAAGCCATGCGCGACGCCGCTGCCGATCTCGACTTCGAAAAGGCCGCAAGACTGCGCGACGAGATCAAGCGCCTCAAGGCGGCTGAACTGGCCGTCATGGACGATCCGATGGCGCGAGAAGAGGCGAAGAGCATCGAGGGTGGCAAGAGTGGCCGCCCTAACTCTTCGAAGCCTAGATCCCCTTCGACAAGCTCAGGACCCTCCGCACCTCAGGGTGAGAATGGAGCGGGCGTCGCAGCGGCAAATAGCCCTCATGGTGAGGTGGCCCCGAACCAGGAGGGCGAGACGCCGGCTTCTTATTTCGCCAAACCCTCCCTCGACGACATGCGCCCCGGCAGCGAAGCCGGCACGCCGCTCTTCCGCAGGAACACGCTCGACGAAATGACCGTCGGCCGCACGGAAAAACCGGTGACGGGCAAGCTGCCGGACAAGCCGGTCATCCGGGCGAAGCCGGGTGTCGGATCCTATGAGGATGCGGTGGACGAGAAGCATCGCAAGAGCCGCACCAAGGGCAAGACAGGGCGGCCTGGGAGGTAGGCCGTAACGCTCACCTTGTTGAGACCGCGCTTCTGCCTACATGCTGCCGCGTGAGGAGACGCCCCAAGTGGGCAAGCGATAACAACAACGGGAGAGAGACATGCCAGAGGCCCTCGTCGTCCGCCGTGAGACTCATATCGCGGCGCCACCCGCCGCCGTTTTCGCCCTGCTGACCGATCCGGAAAAGATTTTGCGCTGGATGGGAACGGAAGCGCAGATCGAGCCTCAACCCGGAGGGCTCTATCTCGTCAATGTCACCGGCGCTCGTATTGCGCGCGGCTCCTTTCGCGAGGTGGTGCCGGTGCATCGCCTCGCCTACAGCTTCGGCTGGGACGGCAGCGAGATCGTGCCGCCGGGGTCGAGCCTGGTCGAGATCGATCTGATGGAGCAGCCGGACGGAACGCTGCTGCGCCTGACCCACACCGGCTTGCCCAGCGCCGAGCAATGCGCCGGCCATGCGGAAGGTTGGGCCCATTATCTCGGCCGTCTGGCCGAGGTTTGCGCCGGGTGC
>DASVPC010000327.1:0-28363 GCA_036383055.1 Rhizobium sp.
TTCCTCCTCCTCATCAGCCTGTGTGTTCAGCTGGCGGCACGAAAATATCGGGCAAAAGCGGCGCCGACATCATCAATCGCTACCGGCAGGCGCCATCTTAACAAATTTTGCCGTAATTGTCGCCTTTTCCCTTGACAGTTAGGCCTTCCTTTTCCACATCGGCGCATCATGAAAGTCTCCGACGCAGATATTCTCATCGTTCCCGGTTACACCAATTCCGGCCCGGACCACTGGCAGACACGCTGGGAGCAGAAGCTCTCGACGGCGCGCCGCGTGGAACAGGCGGAATGGTCGAAGCCCGTGCGCGACGACTGGGTTGCCCGCATCGCCGAAGAGGTGAATGCCGCAACCAAACCCGTGGTGCTGGTGGCGCATTCGCTTGGCGTTCCCTCGGTGATCCACGCGATCCCGTACTTTCGCAACAAGGTGGCCGGCGCCTTCTTCGTTACGCCGCCTGATGTCGCCAATCCGAAGATCAAGCCGAAGCATCTGATGACCTTCGGCCCCTACCCGCGCGATCCGCTGCCTTTTCCCTCGCTCATTATCGCCAGCCGCAACGATCCCTTCAGCAGCTACGAACAGACCGAAGAGCTGGCCCGCAGCTGGGGTTCCCTACTGATCGACGCTGGCGAGGCGGGCCATATCAACGCCGATTCCGGCCATGGTCCCTGGCCGGAGGGTACGATGGTCTTCGCCAAGTTTCTGAGCGGCCTCAAGGCGTGATAACGGCGAAATGTGATACAATGGCTGCCTGGGGTGGATCACTAGCCTGTGCAGTACCGGCGGCCTTCATTCCATCGTCAAATAAAAGCCTGTAGAACATGAGATGATAGGATCCCGATTCTCGCATTGGTGCCCACCAAAGCCGGAATTCCGAGGAAGGAGGCGCTGGCGGATTGTGAATTTGCTTCTTATCCGTTATGGGGACGCCCACAGACAGATCCAATTGCGCTTCCTCCAGAGCGCCAACGACAGAGAACAACACCAATGAACCGTCGCCGCCGTATTTACGAGGGCAAGGCCAAGATCCTTTACGAGGGACCTGAGCCGGGCACACTGATCCAATTCTTCAAGGACGATGCCACCGCTTTCAACAAGAAGAAGCATGAAGTCATCGATGGCAAAGGTGTTCTGAACAATCGCATCTGCGAATATATTTTCAGCCATCTGAACAAGATCGGTATTCCCACGCACTTCATCCGCCGCCTCAACATGCGCGAGCAGCTGATCAAGGAAGTGGAGATGATTCCGCTTGAAATCGTCGTGCGCAACGTTGCCGCCGGCTCGCTCGCCAAGCGCCTCGGCATTGAGGAAGGCGTGGTTTTGCCGCGCTCGATCATCGAGTTCTATTACAAGTCCGACGCGCTCGAAGACCCGATGGTCTCCGAAGAGCATATCACCGCCTTCGGCTGGGCGAACCCCGCCGAACTCGATGACATCATGGCGCTCGCCATCCGCGTCAACGATTTCATGACGGGCCT
Organism: Rhizobium sp.; assembly: GCA_036383055.1. Lineage (GTDB taxonomy): Bacteria > Pseudomonadota > Alphaproteobacteria > Rhizobiales > Rhizobiaceae > Rhizobium. Next base: position 1,482 of record DASVPC010000327.1, read on the forward strand.
CTTCCTCGGCGTCGGCATCCAGCTCGTCGATTTCAAGATCGAATGCGGCCGCCTGTTCGAAGGCGACATGATGCGGATCATCCTCGCCGACGAAATCTCGCCGGACAGCTGCCGTCTCTGGGACATCGAAACCCATGAGAAGATGGACAAGGACCGTTTCCGTCGCGACATGGGCGGTCTGGTTGAGGCCTATTCCGAAGTTGCCCGCCGTCTCGGCATCATCAATGAAAACGAACCCGTGCGCGGCACGGGGCCGGTTCTCGTCAAGTAAAGCGCAGGAAGGACAATCGTGATCAAGGCTCGTGTAACCGTCACGCTGAAGAACGGCGTTCTCGACCCACAGGGCAAGGCCATTGAAGGCGCACTCAGCGCGCTCGGCTTCGAAGGTGTCGGCCAGGTCCGCCAGGGCAAGGTCTTCGACCTCGAGCTTAACGGCACCGACAAGGCCAAGGCAGAGGCCGAGCTGAAAGCCATGTGCGAAAAGCTCCTCGCCAACACGGTGATCGAGAACTTCAGCATTTCGATCGACTGATTGCCGTTTTCCGGGAGCCATTCTTTCTTTGTCTTAGACAATGGAGTATGGCTCGCCGAACACATCCAAGCCAGTATCTTTCGCCTATCTCGGGAGCAGAATCATGAAATCAGCAGTCGTTCAACTTCCCGGTCTCAATCGCGACCGTGACATGATCGCGGCGCTGACCAAGATTTCCGGCCAGGCTCCCGTCACGATCTGGCAGACGGAAACCGAGATTCCGGATGTCGACCTGATCGTCATTCCCGGCGGCTTTTCCTATGGCGATTACCTGCGTTGCGGCGCAATTGCCGCCCGCATGCCGGTGATGCAGGCGATCAAGGACAAGGCCGACAAGGGCGTCAAGGTCCTCGGCGTCTGCAATGGCTTCCAGATTCTGGTCGAAGCCGGCATGCTGCCCGGCGCGCTGATGCGCAATGCCTCGCTGAAGTTCGTCTGCCGCGAGGTCAAGCTCGAAGTCACTAACGCCGAAACGGACTTTACCCGCGCCTATGCCAAGGGCCAGGTGATCCGCAGCCCCGTCGCCCATCATGACGGCAACTACTTTGCCGACGCGGAAACGCTGGCGGCGATCGAAGGCAATGGCCAGGTGGTCTTCCGCTATGCCGAAGGCACCAACCCGAACGGCTCGATCAACGACATCGCCGGCGTCATTAACGCCAAGGGCAATGTGCTTGGCATGATGCCGCATCCGGAAAACCTGATCGAGGCAGCCCATGGCGGCTCCGATGGTCGCGGCCTCTTCGCCTCCGCCCTCGACGTGATCGCTGCCTGAGGCGATCATCCGCACCAACGTGGAATTGCGAACCGACCGGCGCTTTGTACGATAAGTGCGTCGGAAGGTTTCTTTCACATCATTGGCTAGAGCAGCCCAAACCCATCCATTGGAAGAGAGATTGATGCGCCCTCGCCTCGCTACCGGATTTCATTCCGCCGCCGCTCTTGTGGCTCTCGGCCTGCTCGTTACATCCTGCGGCACGCGCGCACCGACCGCTGTTACGGTTGACCGCACCGCTCTGACGACAATGGAACGCATCATGCTGAGCGCCAATGCCTGCTGGTTCAAATCGGCAGACCCGGCCTTTGCCGGCTATCAGCTCGCGCCTGAGCTCAACTCCTTCACCGGCCGCCCGCGCATTCTCGTGGTCGACAAGAAGCACCCGACCGGCCGGCCGTCCCTCGTGGTCCAGGCAGAGGGCAATCCGGCGCAGCTGCAGGCTTTCGGCCCGATGATGTCAGGCGCCTCCGGCGGCCGCATCACCGGCGACGTCAACCGTTGGGCCGTGGGCTCGAAGGGTTGCCAGTAACGAGTTCGCCGCCGCGGTTCCATCGCCGGCGAGTGGGCCAACCGCTCCGATTCAAGCGGATGTAGCTTTACGGTTTTCCAATCCACGCTTCAAACGCCTTGGGTTCGACATTGCCGCCACAGAGAACGGTTGCCACGGTCTTGCCGGCGAAACGTTGTGGATTCTCAAGAATGGCGGCGACGCCGAGGGCGGCGGCGGGCTCCACGACAAGTCCCGAATGCAGGTAGAGAAGCCGCATTCCCTCCTTGAGGCTTTCCTCGCTGACCAAAAGAGCATCATCGGCGACGACCAATAAATCATCGAGAACTTCCGGGATTACATAGCGCCCGGCTACCCCATCGGCGATGGTGTTCGGAGCGCCAGCATCCACAATCTGCCCGGCCTTGAAGGAAAGAGTCATGGCCGGTGCATTTTTGGGCTGGACCGTGATTGTCTCCACACTTGACCGCCGGCATTTCAAGGCATAGCCGATGCCGGTCGCCATTGCCCCGGCTCCCAGAGAAACCAGGACGACGTCCAGCGCTTGAGCAAACTCCGAAAGCTCAAGCCCGATTGTCGCGGCACCTTCACAAGTGTCGAGATTCTTGCTGTCCTCTACGAGGAATGCACCCGTTTCTTTGGCGAAATCCGAGGCCGCCTGGAGCGCGGCTTCGATCTCCCCTTCGACCAGCACCACGTTTGCTCCGAGTAACCGCATCCTCTCCACCTTGAAGGCATTGGCAGTGGCGGACGCCGTCACCGTGACATCAAAGTTTCTCAGCCGGCCGCCATAGGCAAGCGCCTGGCCCAGATTGCCTGCGCTGGCGCAGACGACCGATTTCGTATCACCTTGCGACTGTAGCCGCGCCAGAACCATTTCGGTGCCACGCCCCTTGAAGCAGCGCACCGGGTTCATCGTTTCGACTTTGAGAACGATCCGACAGCCTAGAGCCCGGCTCAGACTTTCACAGACATATTGCGGTGTATGCAGAAAGACCTTGTGTATGGTCGTGGCGGCGGTTTCGATTCGATCGATATCCAAGCGCATATGAGCCCCCATTGCGATTTTCCATAGGGCCCAGGCGGTCGGCATATATTGCTGCGTTCCACGATGGTTATCCATCACAATCCGCCAGTCGCGCAGCCACTACAAACTCGTTCACAGGCCAGGAGATGTCAAGGATGTGAACGGCCCCGAACAAGATGGACGCGCGCTAGCTCGATAGGCGGCTCAGCTCGTTCAATCCCAGAAAAACGACTTGCTGACCTCAGTCCTCGCTTCGCTGCGGGTCAGCCCGATATCGCGCAATTGATCATCCGTCAGATCTCGCAACGTCCACCGGCTTTCGCGCTTCTGTAGCCAAAGCGCAAAGGATCCCAAAAGACGGCGTGCCAGGCGCGATAGAGGTTGCGCCGACTTAAAAGCATCAAGCGGTATTTTGACGGGTTCAGCGCCCTTGGGAAGGCAGATTGTATCTATTGTATCCATTTTGCGCTCGCAGAATTGTGACAGTGAGGATGTATCGAGCCAAACGATACAATTGATTCATAGTATTGACTCTATTTCCGAGGCAATCTAAGAAATTGTCATCATGACAAATTGGTTGCCTGACATTTCCAGCGGAAACGGACCGGTTTACATCCGCGTCGCCGACAGCATTGAAAACGCGATCACCCATGGCGTATTGCCACCGGGGACGAAACTGCCGCCGCAACGCAATCTCGCCTACGATATCGGCGTGACGATCGGCACCGTCAGCCGGGCCTATGCGCTCGTGCACGAACGCGGCCTCGTCGCCGGCGAAGTCGGACGCGGCACCTATGTGCTCGACCGCATCAACAGCAAGCAGATCGAGCCGGTGGATCCGATCACGCAGGCACTCGCCGGCACCCGTGGCCTGGAAACCCCGGTCGGCAAGATTCGCTTCGATGCAACGGCAGCACCCGATATCGGCCAGGGCGAGATCATCGGTCGGCTTTTTGCCGACATCAGCCGTGATCATCAGGCGGAGATTTCCTCTTATTCGCGGAGTTTTCCGGCGAACTGGTTCCGTGCGGGCCAGGTCTGGCTTGCTCGCAACGGCTGGCAGCCGGTGATCGAGACGGTGGTGCCGACGCTCGGTGCCCATGCCGCCGCCATCGCCATCATTTCGGCAGTCACCTCTCCCGGGGACAAGATCGTCTTCGAGAACCTGACCTACACGCAAATCAGCCGGGCCACCCGTCTTCTCGGCCGCCGCTCCATATTGGTGGATTCCGACGAACACGGCATCATTCCCGACGATTTCGAGCGGCTTTGCCAGCAGCAGCATCCGCGCCTGGCCTTTCTCATGCCCACGGCACACAACCCGACATTGACGACCATGCCGGAAGCGCGCCGCCGCGCGATTGCCGCTATTGCCCGGCGTCACAGCGTCTGGCTGATCGAAGACGATCTCTATGGCGGCATGACGGAGGATGCGAATCCGCTGATGGCAAGCATCGCGCCGGAGCGCACCTTCCTCGTGAGCGGCCTGTCGAAATCGGTCACCGCGGGCGTGCGCGGCGGCTGGGTTGCTTGCCCGCCACATTTCGCCCAGCGCATCAGGGTCACTCACAAAATGACAACCGGCGGCTTGCCCTTCATCCTGGCGGAAACCTGCGCCCGATTGGTCCTCGAAGGCCACGCGCTGGCCCTGCGCCGCAAGGCGGTCGATGAAATCCGCGTCCGTGAACAATTGGCGCGTGAGGCACTATCCGGCTTCGAATTCACCTCGCATCCGCATGTGCCGTTCCTGTGGCTGAAATTGCCGGAGCCGTGGCTTTCCGGCACATTCAAGAATGCGGCCCTCGCCGAAGGCGTGCTTGTCGACGATGAGGACGAGTTCAAGGCGGGCCGTTCGGATAAGGTCTATCACCGCGTTCGCGTCGCCTTTTCCTCTCCGCAGCGGCGCGACGATGTCGCCGCCGGCTTCATGACGCTGCGCCGCCTTCTGGAAAACGGCTCGGCGGGTTACGACAGCCACATATGACGGCATTGTTGCGGTTTTGCTTCGGCCTCACAAAAATAAGTCTTGCTTAGCAACATGCGCTTTACCTCGAGTTCGAGGGTGCTACGATCTTTCGATACGACGCGATTCGCTCGCCATATTGGGGGGAGTGCATGGTTACGGCTTCTATTTTCGGCCGCCTCTTCGCTAAGAGCGGTCTCGCAGTTATTTTTATTCTGAATGCCGCGATTTTCGGTGCCACTGAAACCGCGGCTGCCGCCGACAACAAGATATTCGATGAACTGCGCTTCGGGGCAAGCGGGTCTATCCAAAGCGGATACGACCATGAAAAGGGCGTCTTCCCGGATGTCCAGGTGCTGTTCAATCCGTTCGGGTACAATCCGACCGCGGACTGGAAGGATCAACTCACCCATCCGCGCATCCATCTCGGAACCTCCGTCGGCACGGCAGGTTCGGCAACGCAATTCTATGGCGGTCTGTCCTGGACGCTCACGCACAGCAACGGCATCTTCACCGAAGCCGGCTTCGGCGGCACCATCCATACCGGCAACCTCGATGACTGGACCGAGCATGGCCCGATGCTCGGCTGTCGCCTGCTCTTTCATGAATATGCGGGCATCGGATACAACTTCGACAGCCATTGGAACATGATGGCCCAGATTGCCCATTCCTCGCATGCAGAACTCTGCGACGGCCCCAATGGCGGGATGACGCGCGTCGGGCTTCTGGTCGGCTACAAGTTCTGATCGCCGCCACGCGGCCGCGAATGATCAGGCCCGCGATTTACCTATTGTGAATCGCGGTCATTTTCCTGTCGCGCGACAGGTTCACATGCGCTAAAGAGACCCCGATCCCCTGACCGGCCTTCAAACCCTTTACAGGCAAGGACCTTCGAGCGCCCATGACCCTTTCGAATACGATCCAGATCACCCCGGAACTGATTGCCTCCCACGGCCTGAAGCCGGACGAATATCAGCGCATCCTGGATCTGATCGGCCACGAGCCCTCCTTTACGGAGCTCGGCATCTTCTCGGCCATGTGGAACGAACACTGCTCCTACAAGTCCTCGAAGAAGTGGCTGCGCACCCTGCCGACCAAGGGACCGCGCGTGATCCAGGGTCCTGGCGAGAATGCCGGTGTGGTCGACATCGATGACGGCGATTGCGTCGTCTTCAAGATGGAGAGCCACAACCACCCCTCTTACATCGAGCCCTATCAGGGTGCAGCGACCGGTGTCGGCGGTATCCTGCGCGACGTCTTCACCATGGGCGCGCGACCGATCGCGGCGATGAACGCCCTGCGCTTCGGCGAGCCCGATCATCCGAAGACCCGCCACCTCGTTTCCGGCGTTGTCGCCGGCGTCGGCGGCTACGGCAATTCCTTCGGTGTTCCCACAGTCGGTGGCGAAGTCGAGTTCGATGCGCGCTATAACGGCAATATCCTGGTCAACGCTTTTGCGGCCGGCCTTGCCAAATCCAACGCCATCTTCCTGTCGGAAGCCAAGGGCGTCGGCCTGCCGGTCGTCTATCTCGGCGCCAAGACCGGCCGCGACGGTGTCGGCGGCGCGACCATGGCATCAGCGGAATTCGACGAATCGATCGAAGAGAAACGCCCGACCGTTCAGGTCGGCGACCCCTTCACTGAGAAGTGCCTGCTGGAAGCCTGCCTTGAATTGATGCAGACCGGCGCAGTCATCGCCATCCAGGACATGGGTGCCGCCGGCCTCACCTGCTCCGCCGTCGAAATGGGCGCCAAGGGTGACCTCGGCATCGAGCTTGATCTCGACAAGGTGCCGGTGCGCGAAGAGCAGATGACGGCCTATGAAATGATGCTGTCGGAAAGCCAGGAGCGCATGCTCATGGTGTTGCAGCCGGAAAAGGAAGCTGTCGCCAAGGCGATCTTCGTCAAGTGGGGGCTGGATTTCGCCATCGTCGGCAAGACCACGGACGACCTGCGCTTCCGCGTAATTCATCAGGGCGAGGAAGTCGCCAACCTGCCGATCAAGGATCTCGGCGACCAGGCTCCGGAATATGACCGTCCCTGGCGCGAAGCCGACAAGCGCGCCGCCCTGCCCGCCAATCTCGTCGCGGCGCCCGAGGATTACGGCCAGGCGCTTCTGTCGCTGGTCGGCTCGGCCAATCAGTCCAGCCGTCGCTGGGTTTATGAACAATATGACACGCTGATCCAGGGCAACTCCCTGCAGCTTCCGGGCGGCGACGCCGGCGTCGTCCGCGTCGAAGGTCATCCGACCAAGGCGCTCGCCTTTTCCTCTGACGTGACACCGCGCTATGTCGAGGCCGACCCGTTCGAAGGCGGCAAGCAGGCCGTCGCCGAATGCTGGCGCAATATCACCGCCACAGGCGCCGAGCCGCTGGCCGCGACCGACAATCTGAATTTCGGCAATCCTGAAAAGCCTGACATCATGGGCCAGTTCGTCGGCGCCATCAAAGGCATCGGCGAAGCCTGCCGCGCACTCGACTTCCCGATCGTCTCGGGCAATGTCTCCCTCTACAACGAGACCAATGGCGTCGGGATACTGCCGACCCCGACGATCGCCGGCGTCGGCCTCTTGCCGGACTGGAAGACGATGGCCCGCATCGGTTCCGCCTCCGAAGGCGATCGCATCATCATGATCGGCGTCGACGGCAGCCATCTCGGCTCTTCCATCTATCTGCGCGATATCCTTGGCTCGACGGACGGCCCGGCTCCTGAAGTCGATCTCTTCGCCGAACGCCGCAACGGCGATTTCGTCCGCTCCGCCATCCGCAACGGCCAGGTCACCGCCTGCCACGACATTTCATCCGGCGGTCTTGGGCTGGCGCTCGCCGAAATGGCGATGGCGTCGGGCAAGGGCCAGAACATCGATCTCGGAGAATGCAAGGGGCTGGCGCACGCTCTGCTCTTCGGTGAGGATCAGGCGCGCTATGTCATTGCGGTGCCCGCCGATGTTGCCGATTTCGTCTGCATCAATGCGGAAAGCGCCGGCGTGCCTTTCCGTCGTCTCGGCAAGGTCGAGGGTGATGCGCTTGCCATTGACGGCCTGCTTTCCGTTTCCGTTCAGCAGTTGCGTCAGGCGCATGAATCGTGGTTTCCTGCCTTCATGGATGGCAGCGCGCTCGCTGCTGCCGAATAGGAATGAGGTAAATCACTGATGCCAATGAATCCCGGCGATATCGAAGACATGATCAAGGCCGGCATTCCCGGTGCCAAGGTGACGATTCGCGACCTGGCCGGGGATGGCGATCATTATGCCGCCGAAGTCGTGGCCGAAGCCTTCCGCGGCAAGAGCCGCGTACAGCAGCACCAGATGGTCTATGATGCATTGAAGGGCAATATGGGCGGCGTACTGCACGCCCTGGCGCTGCAGACCTCAGCGCCCGACTAGGGAAAACCGGACGTTGTCGCTGCCGGGGCCGAAAGTCAGCTCCGGCATGTCTGTCTGCGAGAATGCAGCAAAACTGGATGCCGGCAGCGGACCGGCCGTCAGAAGCGTGAAATCGAAGGGAGCTCGGACATCCGGTCCGAGCACATATTGCCGGTGAACGCGCAGGAAATCGCGCTTGATCTTGGCATAGTGCTTCGACGACAGCATTTTCTTGAAGCGAATGAACTGGATCGTGGCCTGCGGCGCATCAGCATGTCCGCAGACCGCGACGACCTTGGCTTTGTAGAAATGGATCGCGTCCGTCAGACAGTGAACGTCAAGCCAGAAGATTTCCTGGCAGCTCGCCAGCAGGCCAACTCTTGACCTCAACGTCGTGGCGGGCCGCATCAACGCACATTGCAGGATGGCGCTACCGAGCGTCGTGAAGACAACGCGCTTGCCACGGAATAGCTCCGGCTCCCGTTCGAGCAGCAGCCCGATCACATGAGCTGCAACGCTCGACCCCATGCTGTGCGAGGAAATGACGTATTCATCGGCCGGCTCATCGAGCGCCTGGCGCGCGCTGATCGCGCAGGCTTCGATCCATTGCTCGGCTCCAAGCCCGTTCAACCCCGCCGTGGCGACCGCCATCTCCCAGTCGGCGAAGAGATGCAGCGTGTGCAGCCGTTCTGCCTGGGGCAGGAAGATGTAGATGAAGAAGGCCACCGCCAGCGCGATGCTGCCAATATGGCCCCAGGACGGAAGTCCGAGAAGAGAAGGCAGAAGGGCAATGGACAGGCTGAGAAGCAGCCCGACCAGCATCAACAGGAAGGGAAAGATAAAAAAGAGACCGAAACGCCAAGCATGCCGGAAATAGCCCATCATGCCACCGGAGGCCATCACCCTCCCGGCGGCGAGATACCCCTGCCCCAGCCGCGTGAAAAATGGCCTGCCATTCAGCTTTGCGACCAGATCGTTGTGATCGAGGACATGAACGCGACTGTGGGTCTGCCAATCCACGCCCTTGGCATTCACGTCGAAATACGGCGCCCTGCCAAAGTTCTGCAAGGAATCGACGGTGACCGAAAAATCCCATGCGGTCGCACTCTGCCGAGCCGAACGCTCATAACGCGCCCGATGCAAGGACGCATCCAATGGCTCGAAGCCAGGGAAGTGAAGGGCCACCCTCTTTTCAACGTTACGCATAATGTACTTGGTTCCCCGGCGCACTGACGGCATCGCGTCTACATCAAAGACCGGCAACACCATGGTCAGCCGGCTTTTTCATGGCAGACCGCGATGAAAACTGGCGAAGAGGTTCCCATGGCATCATTAAGGAAGCCTCTACGTCAGCACTCCCGGCCTGAATAGGGCGAGTAATCGGCACAGGGATCGGTCGGCGGCGTCATGATCCTATGGACCGCCTGGGATTGCGGCTGAACCTGCGGCGCCGCTGTTGTGGTCGTCGCACGATAGCCGAAGGCGATGCTGAGCATCAAAACGATGGCGCTGACCGTGACGGCGCTATTCAGTATCGATGCCTTGGGGGTTCGGACATGCTCATAATATTCCCGCTCGCCTTCGCTCGTCTCGCTGGAACCGTAAAAATCGCGTTCCTCGCCGACCTGGCCGTCAGAATAGTGATGATGGCTCATGATACCCACTCCCTAAAATGCAATGCTCGCAAGGGGACAGGCACCCGTCACGCACGCCCTATAGACGTGCCTCAAAAACTCTCTCGCCACCGACTCTGAAAAACCCAGCAGCGTAATATTAAGCGTCCCTTGCTTGTTTCTATATGTGTTGTTCGGTTTCCGAGTTGAAGAAGCGATTTCAAAACGCACTGTTCAAAAAAAGGTGATAATTCCAACGCGGCGCCATCATTCGGGACCAATGTTGCGCGAAAGCCCATTCATGCGATGAAAAACATTCTGGCGCGTTATTGCGGCTGGAAATCGAACCTTCTCCTTGCTATTTAAGGAAAAGATTTGGAACTGCGGACCTTGACCCCGCATGTGAAAGGACTGGAATATGAGCGGCATCAACGAATTCATCGACAATGAAGTGAAGACCAACGATGTCGTTCTCTTCATGAAGGGCACCCCGCAGTTCCCGCAATGTGGTTTTTCGGGCCAGGTGGTCCAGATCCTCGACTACATCGGCGTGGACTATAAGAGTGTCAACGTTCTGGCTGACGCGGAAATTCGCCAGGGCATCAAGGATTATTCCAATTGGCCCACCATTCCCCAGCTCTACGTGAAGGGCGAGTTCATCGGCGGCTGTGACATCGTGCGCGAAATGTTCCAGGCGGGCGAGTTGCAGCAGCATTTTCAGGAACACGGCATCAGCGTTCGCGGCGCCGCCTGACCGGTCACCGGGCACTCTCGTCCGGTTTCCATAGTCCAATTCGATTGATAAGGCGCTGTCGCTCGACAGCGCCTTGATATGTTTATGGGAATAAAACCGTGACGACTCCATCTCCAGCCATGTCCCATTGGCAGCTGCCCATGGGCAAACGCGAGTTCATAGCGCTCGCGGCTTTCCTGATGGCGATCAACTCGCTGGCGATCGACATCATGCTCCCCGCCCTTCAGCAGATCGGCTCCTCCCTCGGCGTCGAAAACGAGAACCACCGTCAATATGTGGTAACCGCCTATCTGATCGGCTTCGGTTCGGCGCAGCTTTTCTATGGGCCCTTGTCGGATCGATTCGGCCGCCGCCTGCCGTTGTTGATCGGCCTTGGCGTCTTCATCGTCTCTGCATTCGGCATCGCGCTCATCCCGTCCTTTGCCGGCCTGCTTGCCCTGCGCTTCATCCAGGGCCTGGGTTCGGCGGCAACACGCGTCATCACCATTTCCATCGTCCGCGACATCTTCGGCGGCCGTCAGATGGCCGAGGTCATGTCGCTGATCATGATGGTCTTCATGATCGTTCCGGTCATTGCGCCCGGAAGCGGCCAGATCATCATGCTGGTGAGCACCTGGCACATGATCTTCGTCTTCATCGCTACCATGGCGACCCTGGTTGGCATCTGGATGTATTTCCGCCTGCCGGAGACGCTGAAACCCGAGAATGTCCGCCCCCTGACCGTAAAGTCCGTCGCTGCCGGCTTCCGCATGGTTCTCACGAACCGTGTCGCGCTGTGCTACACGCTCGCCAGCACCTTCCTGTTCGGCGCGCTGTTCGGCTTCATCAATTCAGCGCAGCAGATCTATAGCGGCATTTACGGACTCGGCGTCTACACACCCGTAGCGTTTGGCGGCGTGGCGGTGTTCATGGCGCTGTCGTCATTCATCAATTCGCAGCTCGTCGGCCGTTTCGGTATGCGGCGGTTGTCGCACGGGGCACTCTTCGGCTTCTGCTTCGTCACCTTCATCTGGCTGATGGTGCAGCTTTACGGCCCCGCACCTATGCCCTTCGCACTGTTCATGGTCTTCTTCGCGCTGGCGATGTTCCAGTTCGGTCTGATCGGCTCGAACTTCAATTCGCTGGCCATGGAGCCGCTCGGCCATGTCGCCGGGACCGCCTCCTCCGTGCTCGGCTTCATGAGCACGGTTGGCGGAGCATCGATCGGCGCCGGCATCGGCCAGTATTTCAACGGCACGGCAACACCGATGGTCGTCGGCTACTTTACCGTCTCGCTGATCGGCATCGTCTTCGTGCTGATCGCCGAAAAAGGTCGCCTCTTCCAGCCACACAATGCGCCACCACCGGCCGATCAATCCCTCGCCCTTCACTAACAGGCATTTTTACATGACCCCGCCCCAAGCAAAATCAGCGGAACCAACCGGCTCTGCGCGTATCGGCCTCGGCATCGTTGAATTCGTCATCATCATCGCGTTGATGACGGCGAGCATTTCGCTCGGCATCGACAGCATGCTGCCGGCCTTGCCGAATATCGGCCAGTCGCTGGCGGTCGCCAATCCCAACGACACACAGATGGTTATTGCCGTCTATTTTCTCGGCTTCGGCATCTGCCAGCTGTTTTTCGGCAGCCTGGCCGACGCCTATGGCCGGCGCAATATCCTGCTCGGCGGCCTCGCTTTCTATACGGTGGCGCTGTTTGCCGCCGCCTGGAGCGGCAGCCTGACCATGCTTCTGGTGCTGCGCTTCACTCAGGGCGTCGGCGCCGCGGCCGTCCGCATTACCACGCTGGCGATCGTACGTGATTGCTTCGGCGGCCGTGAAATGGCGCAGGTGATGTCCTATGTCACAATCGTCTTCATGATCATGCCGATGATCGCCCCTGCGGTCGGTCAGTTGATCGTCGCCTATTCGAACTGGCAATGGATTTTCATCGCGCTCGGCATCACAAGCGCCGTTCTCCTTCTCATCGCATTCTTCCGGATGAAGGAGACGCTGCCGGACGATGAGCGCCTGCCGCTCTCCGTCGGGTCTGTCATTTCCGGCTTCAAGACGGTGCTAACCAACCGCATCACCTGCGGCTACATGATCGGCCTGACGCTCTATACCGCCGTTATCTGCGCCTACATCGTCTCGGTGCAGCAGGTGTTCGGCGAGGTCTATGGCCTCGGCGAGTGGTTCCCGATCGCCTTCGCCGTGACGGCGGCGGGCACTGCGGTTGCGCAGTTCGCCAATGGCTATTTCGTTCGCAGCTTCGGCATGCGGCGCATCTCCCATGCCGCCATGATCATCTTCACGTTGCTTGGCGCCTTCGGCTATGTCGTCGGAATGGCCGGCATGCCGAGCTTCGTGTTCACCTATGTTCTGATCTCGGTAATGCTGATGATGTTTGCGGTCATCACCACCAACATCATGGCCATCAGCCTCGAGCCCATGGGACATCTGGCGGGAACCGCCGCCTCCATTACGAGCTCAGTCTCCACTACCGGCGGCGTCCTTCTTGGCGGCATTGTCGGCCAGATGTTCAACGGCACGCCCCAGCCTTTGATCGCCGGTTTCACCATTTTTGGTGCGCTGTCGATCCTTGCGACGCTATGGGCGGAAAAAGGCAAACTCTTCACCCATCCCGGCGACAGCCCGAAGCTGGAGCCCGGCATGGGTCACGTCTGATCAGGGATCTCTGGCGCGGCGGCCTGTCAGGTGTCGCCGCGCTGGCGACCGAGCCAGCGCCGGCCGGCGAAAATGGCCAGGCACAACAGCGGCCATATCGCCCAGGGCGTTCCATGCCAGGACAAAAGGTTGATACCGATAAGGCCGGCACCGATCACGCCGAAAGTGGCAAGCCGAGGGTCGATCTGCTTGTTCGTTCGTGCCCAACGTAGGCCCGCTGCAAAGGCGAGACCGAGCAAGGGCCATCTGGCCCAGAAATCACCGTGCCAGGTGAACGCGTTGACCAGCAGCACGACAAGGGCGGCCAGCGCCAGCGAACCGTAAATCTGGGTAAATCCCGCCGCAGGTCCGGCCTTTGCCGCCGCTGGAGCGTGGACCTCTTCGCGGACAGTCCGAGGCCGAGGCTCCGGCGAAGCGCTGGCCGCCTGCTGCACTCCAATCCGCACCGCATAACTCGGCACGCCGCCGTCGATGTTCTTGACCTCCAATTGGCCGAGAAAATCGAATCCGACAGCCACCTTGTTGCGAACCTGATCGTAGACCGTGTTGGAAATCACAATGCCGCCAGCCGCCGCGCAGGCCTGAAGGCGCGCGGCGATGTTGACGCCATCGCCATAGAGATCATTGCCTTCGGCAATCACGTCTCCAAGGTTGAGGCCGATGCGAAATTGCATTTGCGTATCCGGATCGCTTTTCGCATTGTAGCCGGCGAGTTCATTCTGAACATCGACCGCCGCACGCAACGCCTCGACGACACTGGGGAATTCGGCAAATACCCCATCACCCCAAGTGTTGACGACACGACCACCATGCGCTTCGATGAGGCGCGCCATCGCCTCGCGATATCGTTTGAGGGTTGCGAGCGTGCCTTCCTCGTCGTTTCGCATCATGCGCGAATAGTCTTGCACGTCAGCGCAGAAGATGGTGGTCAGCTTGCGGCTCGTCTCGGACATCGGCCTCATCCCAATGGCAAATTCCGCCAGAGGACGGTTGCCTGTCGCGGGTGAAGATAACGCTGCACCCACGACTTTCCAAGAGGTACCATCTCAGACGGTGAAGACCTCTTGACGCAGCAACTCCCATGACGGTTTGTCCACCGCGACCAGCAGGCCGCCGTCGAGGTGATGCGGCAGATAGAGCGAACCGTCAAAGCGCCTGACATAGGCACCCGCTTCCTCGGAAATCAGAGCGCCGGCCAGATGATCCCAGGGCATCAGCTTGTTGTACATGAGATAATGGACATGACCGCCGGCGAAGGTGCGGTATTCATGAGCGGCGCAGCGATAATTGGTGATAAAGCGCACCTTGGCGAGATTGCCCAGGATCTCGGCACGTTTGCCCTTCGGCAGGTATCCGGTCGATGCCATGCCGACCATCTCTTCCAGGGCGACCGGCGCTGCCACGGAGAGGCGCTGCGCCTCACCGTCCGGCCGGCGCAGCCATGCACCGCTGCCCTTTTCGGCCAGCACCCAATCGTCCCCCATCGGGTCGAAGATGATGCCCGCCACCGTCTCGCCCTTGGAAACCACGGAGGCCATGACGCCGAATGCGGGAATGCCTGCGGCGAAATTGAACGTGCCGTCGACCGGATCGACGATGATGGCCAGATCCGCGCCCTGCAGCTTGTGAAGCAGCGCGGGATCGGCGGCAACAGACTCCTCGCCGATGAACAACGCCTCGGGCCAGAGCCGCGCCACCTCGGCTTTGATCATCCGCTCGGCTTGTTCATCCGCTTCCGTCACCAGATCGGTCGCCTCGCTCTTGGCCCGGACGTCATCGCTGCCGAGCCGGCGGAAGCGCGGCAGGATTTCCGCCTTCGCCGCCTGGCGCAGCAGATCGGCAAGGGTCGTCACGTCAACGGATGATGTCATGATACAGTCCTCTCCTGTCAGGCGCCGACGATCTCGCGACGGATAATCCGCCAGCTTTCCTCGTCCGGAGCCGAAATAATGCCGCCCGTCGTCTCGCCGGGCCGATAGGGCGTGCCGTCAAATTTCGCCGTGAAGCCTCCGGCTTCCTGATGCGCGAGCACGCCGGCCAGATGATCCCAGGGCATCAGTTTCGAGTGGCCGATGAAATGGATCCTGCCGGAGGCGACCATCCAATATTCATAGGCCGAGCAGTTCAACGCAAACCCCATGCGTATCTTCGCCATATTGGCGCTGATACGCGACCGGTCCGGCTCGTCCATATGACCCCAGGAGATCAGGCCGGTCATCTCGTTCAATGGAACGACCGGAGCGACTGCAAGCCGGCTCGTCTGCCCATTGCGGCGCCGCAAATAGGTGCCGGCACCTTTCACAGTGGTGACGGTATCGCCGAGCACGGAATCATGAATGATTCCGGCAATGGTCTCGCCGTTGGCGACAACGGCAAGAATCGTTCCGAAGACCGGCAGACCGGAGGCGAAGTTGAAGGTGCCGTCGACGGGATCGATGACAAAGGCGAGATCCGCATGCGCCAAGGCCGGCACGACGGATCTGTCCGCCTCATAGGCTTCCTCGCCGACCACGAGCGCATTGGGAAAACGTGCTTTCAGCGCCGCCGTGATGCGCTTCTCCGTCAACAGATCGGCTTCCGTCACCAGATCGACAGTGGAGGTCTTTTCGGAAATATCGCCCGCCTCGAGATTGCGGAAGCGCGGCATGATTTCAAGCGTCGCGGCCTCGGCCACGGTCGCCATCAGATAGTCGAAGTCTGGCTCGGAGAGGGTCATCGATGATCTTTACAGAAAGAGGATGGCTCCCCTTATGCCCGATTCGATGACAGCCTTGTGGCAAAACCGATTAAATCCGCCGGACGCGGCTCAAGGCTTTTGCGCCATCAGTGCCGTAAAGTCGAAAAGCTTGGGATCGAGCAGGTGCGACGGGTTCACATGCGCCAGCGCCCGCAGCATCGTATCCTTGCGGCCAGGCATGCGGCGCTCGATATCGGCGAGCATCTCTTTCATCGCATTGCGCTGCAGACCATCCTGCGAGCCACAGAGATCGCAGGGAATGATCGGGAACTGCATGGCGGCAGCGAACTTGGCGAGATCGTCCTCGGCGGCATAGGCGAGCGGGCGCAGCACCATCAGATCGCCCTCGTCATTGAGAAGCTTCGCCGGCATCGAGGCCAGCCGGCCGCCATGGAAGAAATTCATGAAGAAGGTCTCGAGGATATCCTCGCGATGATGGCCGAGCACCAGCGCGTCGCAGCCCTCCTCGCGGGCGATGCGATAGAGGTTGCCACGGCGCAAGCGCGAACAGAGCGAGCAATAGGTCGCACCCGCCGGCACCTTCTCCTTCACGATGGAATAGGTGTCGCGATATTCGATGCGGTGTTCGACACCGATCTTCGTCAGATATTCGGGCAGGACATGCTTGGGAAAATTCGGCTGGCCCTGATCGAGATTGCAGGCAATCAGCTCCACCGGCAGCAGACCGCGCCATTTGAGATCGATCAGGATCGACAGCAGCCCGTAGGAATCCTTGCCGCCGGACACGCCGACCAGCCATCGCTTCTGGCCTTTCAGCATCTGGAAATCGTCCATCGCCTGGCGCACCTGACGCAACAGGCGCTTGCGCAGCTTGTTGAAGGAGACTGATCGCGGCGCATCGGCAAAAAGCGGGTGGACGGCATTGCCGCCTTCTTCCGCTTCGATATCGAATTCGTCCGCCACTGTCGTTGCGATATTCATCTTGTCATCCCTCAGGCCTTGCCACGCTCATAGCAGAAGGCGCGGTCAAAGACACGGTCTCAATCGCCAAAGACCGACCAGCCGGTCCGCGCGGCAAGCATCTCCAGCGCCACGGCACCGAGCTGCGAATTGCCGACCTTGTTCAGCCCCGGCGACCAGACCGCGATGGAGCCGATACCTGGCGCCACCGCCAGAATGCCGCCGCCGACGCCGCTCTTGCCCGGCAGGCCGACATGATAGGCGAAATCCCCGGAACCGTCATAATGGCCGCAGGTCAGCATCAGCGCATTGATGCGCCGCGCCCGCTTCGGCGAAACGACGGAATGGCCGGTGATCGGATTGGTGCCGCGAGCCGCAAGATAAAGCCCGGCCTTGGCCAGTTGCTGGCAGCTCATCGACACGGCGCATTGATGGAAATAGACACCGAGCACATGCTCGACCGGATGGTCGATATTGCCGTAGGCGCGCATGAAATTGGCAAGCGCGAAATTGCGAAAGCCGGTTTGCGTCTCCGAGCGCGCCACCTTGTCGTCGATGGTGATCGTTTCGTCATCGGCGACATAGCGCACGAAGCGTAAAAGCTCACCGATCGCCTCACGCGGCGCATGGCCCGACAATACGACGTCGCTGACGGCGATCGCCCCGGCATTGACGAAGGGATTGCGCGGGATGCCTTCTTCGCGTTCAAGTTGAACGATGGAGTTGAACGCCGTTCCGGAGGGCTCCCGGCCAACCCTGTTCCAAAGGCTCTCGCCCACTTTGCCGAGCGCCAGCGTCAGCATGAAGACCTTGGAAATACTCTGGATGGAAAAGGGCACATCGGCATGACCGACGCTGTGGATATTGCCGTCCACAGTGGCGATCGCCATGCCGAACTGGTTCGGATCGACCTTGGCAAGCTCGGGAATATAGTCCGCGACCTTGCCTTCGCCGAGACGTGGCGAAAGCTCAGCATGGATGCCGTCGAGAATTGCCTGCAAATCCGCCATCGTGATCTCCGCAAAGAAAAAAGCCGCCCAGAAGGAGCGGCTTTTCCATTCGTAAGAAAGATATCCGCTGATTAACGCGAATAGAATTCGACGACCAGCTGCGGTTCCATGACGACCGCGTACGGTACGTCAGCGAGGGTCGGAACGCGAGCGAAGGTCGCAACCATCTTGTTGTGGTCGACTTCGATGTAGTCCGGAACGTCACGCTCTGCGAGCGAAACCGATTCCAGAACGATCACGAGCTGCTTGGACTTTTCGCGAACTTCGATAACGTCGCCAGCCTTGCAGCGGTAGGAACCGATGTTGACGCGAACGCCGTTCACCGTGACATGGCCATGGTTGACGAACTGGCGGGCTGCGAAGACGGTCGGAACGAACTTGGCGCGGTAGACGATCGCGTCGAGGCGCGATTCGAGCAGGCCGATCAGGTTTTCCGAAGTGTCGCCCTTGCGGCGGTTGGCTTCGTCGAAGGTGGCGCGGAACTGCTTTTCACGCAGGTCGCCGTAGTAGCCCTTCAGCTTCTGCTTGGCGCGCAGCTGCACACCGAAGTCCGAAAGCTTGCCCTTGCGGCGCTGGCCGTGCTGGCCCGGGCCGTATTCGCGACGGTTAACCGGGGACTTCGGACGACCCCAGATATTTTCGCCCATACGGCGGTCAATTTTGTACTTGGACGATTCGCGCTTGCTCATCGCATTTCCTTTCAAAGTGTTTTAGCGGCTTGTTGCCAAACCGCGAAGGAAACACGCCCTCCTCTGAACTCCGTTTTCGAGCTCTGACAGGTTCCTCACGTTAGCGAACGGAGGAGCCACGGGACATGTCAGTGAAACACCGGACATTTCTGCCCGGCGTTGGCGCGGTCTGTAAGGGGTCGTCATGAAATTGTCAACACACCGTCTGTTGCTGCCGTTGAGATTATGCCGGGAAATCGCTATATCTGATGCGTGATGTCTGATGCATATTATTCGAGGTGTTGCGATGAGAACGACTTTGGCAATCGATGACGATGTGCTTGCCGTGGCAAAAGCTATGGCAGAGCAGCAGCATCGTAGTGTTGGAGACGTCATCTCGGATTTGGCACGCCGCTCGCTCAATCGACCACAAACAACAAAAGAACGGAACGGCATTCCCTTGCTGATGCCGAAACCAGGCAATGCGCCGATCACGCTTGAAGTCGTCAACAAACTTCGCGACGAACTGCTGTGACGTTTCTTCTTGATGTCAATGTTCTGATTGCTTTGTTCGACCCCTTACATGTCTCCCATGACATCGTACATGACTGGTTCAGCTCGATCGGCAATCAGAGCTGGGCGACGTGCCCGCTAACAGAAAACGGCGTCATTCGAATTCTCGGCCAACCGGCATATCCGAATTCTCCAGGCCCACCATCAACGGTCGCACCTTTGATTACACAGCTTCGCAGCTTGCCTGGTCATGAGTTTTGGCCCGATGACATCAGTTTAACCGACACGAGTTTGATCGACCCAACCCGCCTCCTCACACCGGGGCAAATCACCGATAGCTATCTCTTGGCTCTTGCGAAATTCCACCATGGCAAGCTGGCCACTCTTGACCGGCGATTATCCACCGCAGCGGTCAAGGATGGAAAAGCCGCGCTTCACATTATCGGCAGCGACACCTGATCCCGATTACTCCGCCGCCGCCTGCTCGCCACCATCGACATCGGGCGCATTGGCATCACCCGGCGCGGTCTGGCTGCCAATATCCGGAAAGGCGACGATCCGTTTCCCCGAGAAATCGGTGTGGACAACGACGCTGCCTTGTTCTTCGAAATAGCTGAGCAAGCGCCGGGCGCGACGGGCCGAGTGGGTGCCGTAGGCGCGGGCTATACGGGCGTCGGAGGGGCATGGCTCGCCACAGATGGCCGCCTTGGCGAGCATCAGGAAAACACCCTGCAGATCGTCTGTGACACTGGCCGAGAGCGACATGGCCGTGGCCCAGGCCTCTGTCGCCATGGTCGCCTCGTCGGCTCCGGAGCGCACGATCGCCACACGGCGGCGAAATTCCGATAGCGTCATCGGTGCGCCCGGCACGCGGCGCATGCGCAGCCGCACGAGGAATTCCTGATAGAGCACTGAATCCGTTCGAAAACCCGAAGCAGGATCGTCGAGTATCTCGGAGAGCACAGCGCCTACCCGAGCCTCGCGGTCTTCCATCGACAATTCCGGCTGGCTCGCCCTCGGCTCAGCTGACGCCGGGCTGGCAGCGGGTGTCGAGCGGGAAAGTTCGGCCAGAATATCCGTCGTCGGGCGCGGTGCGGGCGTGGCGCGGCGAACGACCGGCCGTGAAAATTCCTCCGGGTCCGGCGTGAAGATCAGATCCTCGACATCCTGCGGCGCATCCGGCAGCGGCATCAGCTTCGGGCTGGAAGAGCGTGCCGAGGTTTCCACGTTACCGATGGTGATCGGCAGCGGCCGTCGCGACAGAGCCGGGCCGAGTGCCACGAAATTGCCGCGCTTCAGGTCGCGGAACATCTCCGCCTGCCGGCGATCCATGCCGAGCAGATCGGCGGCGCGCGCCATGTCAATATCGAGAAAGGTGCGGCCCATCAGAAAATTCGAGGCTTCTGCGGCTACGTTCTTGGCAAGCTTCGCCAGACGCTGCGTGGCAATGACGCCGGCAAGGCCACGCTTACGGCCGCGGCACATCAGATTGGTCATGGCGCCGAGCGACATCTTGCGCGCATCTTCCGAGACATCGCCGCCGACCGAAGGCGCGAACATCTGCGCTTCGTCGACAACGACCAGCACCGGATACCAATATTCGCGCTCGGCATCGAACATGCCGTTGAGGAAGGCGGCGGCGGCGCGCATCTGCTGCTCGATATCAAGCCCTTCGAGCGTCAGGACGCAGGAGACGCGATGCTGGCGGATACGATTGGCAATGCCGGCAAGCTCGGCCTCGGTGCGCTCGCCATCGACCACTACATGGCCGAACTTGTCGGCCAGCGTGACGAAATCGCCCTCGGGATCGATGATGACTTGCTGCACCCACTGTGCGGATTGCTCCAGCAGACGCCGCAACAGATGCGATTTTCCGGAGCCGGAATTGCCCTGCACGAGGAGACGGGTTGCCAGCAGCTCCTCGATATCGAGTTGGGCGCTGGTCCCGCCGGACGCCGTTCCCATGTCGATGCCGACCTGCAATGCAATACCCCTTTGACAAGACTCAGATGTCGAAGCGCCCATCTTTCAGAAACGGGGCGCTCCCGTCTATCAAAGATTTCCGCGGCTTTCGCGAACGGATTTCAGAAACCCACAGGGGAATGCAATCCGGCCATCCGTCTATCGGAAGCGCAGGTTGGCGCGCGATAGCTGATCGACCGTCGTGCAGCCCATGAGCTTCATGCCGCGCTCGATCTCGGTGCGCAGCATGCCGAGCGCACGTTCGACACCCGGCTGGCCCGCAGCGGCAAGCGGATAGAGATAGAAGCGCCCGACACCGACCGCCTTGGCGCCGAGCGACAGCGCCTTCAGCACATGCGTGCCGCGCTGAATGCCGCCGTCCATCATCACATCGATCCGATCGCCGACCGCATCGACGATTTCGGCCAGCTGATCGAAGGCCGAGCGTGAGCCATCCAGTTGCCGTCCGCCGTGGTTGGAGAGCACTATGCCCGTGCATCCGATCTCGACGGCGCGCTTGGCATCCTCCACCGACATCACACCCTTGAGGCAGAATTGCCCGCCCCAATGCCGCACCATCTCGGCCACATCGTCCCAGTTCATCGACGGATCGAGCATTTCGGTGAAATATTTGCCGATCGACATCGCCCCACCGCTCATGTCCACATGCTCCTCGAGCTGCGGCAGACGGAATTTCTCGTGGATGACGTAGTTCAGGCCCCATGCCGGCTTCATGGCGAATTGCGCCAAACCGGCCAGATTGAGCTTGAAGGGAATGGAGAAACCGGTGCGCAGGTCGCGCTCGCGATTGCCACCAGTGATGCTGTCGACGGTCAACATCATCACATTGACGCCGGCATCCTTCGCCCGTTGCATCATCGCGCGGTTGAGACCACGGTCCTTATGAAAATAGAATTGATAGACCTGCGGCCCCTGATGCTTCTTGCGCACCTCTTCGAGGCTGACCGTGCCAAGCGAGGAGACGCCGAACATCGTGCCCATGGAAGACGCCGCAGCCGCAACCGCATTTTCGCCCTGATGATGGAAGAGCCGCTGCAGGGCCGTCGGCGAGCAGTAAAACGGCGTTGCCAGCTTCTGCCCCATCACCGTGACGGACATATCGACGCTACTGACGCCGCGCAGGACATTCGGCACCAGATCACAATTTTCGAAGCTCGCCGTATTCCGACGAAGCGTCACCTCGTCGTCGGCTGCGCCATCGATATAGTTGAAGATCGGACCCGGAAGACGGCTTTTCGCCAAGGCGCGGAAATCATGGAAATTATAGCAATCAGTGAGGCGCATGATCTGCCTCGACGGTGAAACCGCAACGCTTTTCAAAGGGCATCAAATATCGTCCTCTCCCCAATACCGCCCTCACATTGCTCTACAAGCGATGCAACCGCGCTTCCCATTTGTAGAGCACGTCAGGCTCCTTCTCCTCATTGCCCGCCCCGTCCGACTCGTCAACAACCAAGAAGCCGTGTTTCTCGTAAAAACGCCGCGCAGCGGCATTTCGTTGAAAAGTCCAGAGCGAAAGCGACGGATAAGCCGCTTTGGCGACCTCCAGCAATCTGGTGCCGATACCGCGACCTTGCGCCTCCGGCAGGACATAGAGCTGATCGATCCAATCCTCGAGGAAAGCGATGACGCCGACCAGTCGACCGTCCTCCTCCGCACCCCATATCTGGCAATCCTTGAAGACCACCGCTCTCCAGAAGCCGACGTCTTCCTCGGACGTATGAAGCCCTGCGAGCGTCGGAAGCCTTTCATTGAAGGAAGCCCGATGAACCGTGGCGGCGGCCGGCATGTCCGCCTGTTCGAGTTTGCGCAGCGAAGTCTTTCCAGCCATATCGTTATGCCCTCAACCCAAAGCCCTGCATCAGCCGCCGTGTCGGAAAATCCGGCGTGCCGGAGGTGAAAACGGCGAAATCATAAGTGTCGGGATGCACGGCATCGGCCACCTGCGGCACCAGGCTGCGGGCGCGGCGCGCAATCGCCTCGGCGGGGTCGAGCCAGTCGACCGGCCACGGTGCGAGCCGGCGGAAGATATTGGCCATAAAGGGATAATGCGTGCAGGCGAGCACGACGATATCGGTCTTACGGCCATCCATCTCGACAAAGCACTGGCCGACTTCGGAGAGCACAGCATCATCGGAAACCGTGCCTCCACGAATATAGGCTTCCGCTATGCGCGCCAGATTTTCCGAGCCGACGAGCCGGACATGACATTGCGTCGCAAAAGACTGGATGAGGTCACGCGTATAGGCACGCTTGACGGTGCCCGGCGTCGCCAGAACAGAAACGAGACCGGAGCGTGTCCGCTCCGCCGCCGGCTTGATGGCCGGCACGGTGCCGACGAAGGTCATTTGCGGATAGGCGGCACGCAAGTCGGCACCGACAAGCGTGAAGGCGGTATTGCAGGCGATAATGCAGATTTCCGGATCGTAATCCGCCAATAGCTTGGCGAAGAGACCGACGATGCGCTCGCGCAGCGCCTGCTCTTCCCAGTCGCCATAGGGGAAACCGGCATCGTCGGCGACATAGATGAAGCCGCGCTCCGGCATCAACACCCTCGCCTCGCGCAGCACCGTCAGGCCGCCAATGCCCGAATCGAACATCAGAACCGGTTTCAGCTCATTCGCCGTTGCTATCATCGCTTGTGGTTTCCTTCGGTGCAGCGGAGGATCTGGGATGCGAGCCGCTGCCGCGCGGAGACTTCCGCGTGAAGCGGTCGAGGGACGAGATCACGCCGCGCAAGACGCTGATTTCCTGTTCGGTAAACGCCCGGCGCGAGAGGACTGCACGCAGATTGTCGACCATTTTCGGCTTTTTCCCGGCGGGATGGAAATAGTTGCGCGCATCCAACGCTTCTTCGAGCTGATCGAACAGGCCGAAGAGCTGCTCCTTGGTCGAAGGCCGCTGCTCCATCGCCTGAAAGGGAACGGCGGCAACATCTTCCATGCCGGTCTTCATCCATTCATAGGACATCAGCAAAACCGCCTGGGCGATATTCAGCGAGGCGAAGGCGGGATTGACGGGAAAGGTCACGATCTCGTCGGCCAGCGCCACTTCCTCGTTCGTCAGCCCCCAGCGCTCGCGGCCGAAAAGGATGCCGGTGCCCTCGCCTGCCTTGAACCTTGCACGAAGCGTCTCGGCAGCAACCACCGGCGACCGCACTGGCTTGAAGCCGTCACGCTCACGCGCCGTCGTCGCATAGACGAAGTTGAGGTCAGCAACCGCCTGCTCCAACGTGTCGTAGACCTTGGTCGCCTCGATGATGTGATCGGCTTTGGAGGCAGTCGCCTGCGCCCTCTCGTTGGGCCAGCCGTCACGCGGGTTGACGAGGCGAAGTTCCGCGAGGCCGAAATTCGCCATGGCGCGCGCCACCATGCCGATATTCTCGCCCATCTGTGGCTCGACCAGAATGACGGCCGGCCCTTCGGCCAGAAGTTGACGCTCGCTGTTCGTGCCTGCCATGACGCCTTTCCCCATGCGCGGACCATATCGCGCAAATCACGGTCGCAATAACGAGACAGGCGACAATCGGCAAGACTTTTGAGCCTCGAGTCGTTCAGTCTGAAGCGAGACTATTTCTGATCCGGCTGCTTCTGCTGCTGATCCGCCGACTGCTGTTGCTTGACGATATCCTGCATGACGGATTTCAGCGAATTAGACTGACCGCCCTCGTCGACCGTGATGATATCGTCGATGACGGGCTTGCCTGCCTCCTGAATGACCTCGAAACGCACCGTGGTCACCGCCTGACTAGCGGCATCCGACCCCTGGCAAGCAGAACTCTTGAACGTCGCAATGACTTCCGTCGTCTCACCCTTGGGAGCCTGCGGCGCGATATTCAGATCCTGCAGCGGACATGCATCCTGACCGCCGACAATGACATCGTAATCGAAGGGCGAAATGCCATCCTCGTCGGCAGCGGGAAACTGCGCCGCCGCCTTGTATTTCGCAATGAGATCCTTGCTGTAGCGTTCATCCAGCTTGTTCTCGTCGAAAATATCCTGCCAGTCGCTGTCGCCGCCCGCCCAGTTGGACACAGTGGCGTCCATCACTTGCTTGACCGGCGTCGTCACATCGGCCGCCGCGGCCGGGCCTGCACTGAGCGAGAGGGGAAGGAAAACAGCGAGAAGCGCGGCAGCGGCAATTTTCTGCATGATAAGAATCCATAGAGATCAGCGAAGCATGCGCGCGACATTAGCCGCATCCGCCGCTTTGGCAATGGTCCGTCCTGCAAAAGCAAACGGCGCTATGAGGAGGATGTGATGCGCAAAAACGCCGCTTTGGCGCCTCTTTGGCTTTGCGTTCGGAACTTGCGATGCTATAGCGCTCGAGACTTCATATCACTCACGGGGACATCCGCTCCCATCAGCTTAAACGAGGCAGAAGCATGAAGAAGATCAAGGTCGCTAACCCCGTTGCCGATCTCGATGGCGACGAGATGACTCGCATCATCTGGCAGTTTATCAAAGACAAACTGATCCATCCCTACCTCGATATCGATATCGACTATTACGACCTCTCGGTCGAAAACCGCGATGCGACCAACGACCAGGTCACCGTCGACGCCGCCAACGCCATCAAGAAGCACGGCGTCGGCATCAAGTGCGCGACGATCACGCCGGATGAAGACCGCGTCAAGGAATTCAACCTCAAGCAGATGTGGAAGAGCCCGAACGGCACGATCCGCAACATCCTCGGCGGCGTCATCTTCCGCGAACCGATCATCTGCAAGAACGTACCGCGCCTGGTTCCGGGCTGGACCAAGCCGATCGTCGTCGGCCGTCATGCCTTCGGCGACCAGTACCGCGCCACCGATTTCAAGTTCCCCGGCAAGGGCAAGCTGACCATCAAGTTCGTCGGCGAAGACGGCGCGGTCATCGAGAAGGAAGTCTTCGACGCTCCGGGCGCCGGCGTGGCCATGGCCATGTACAACCTCGACGAATCGATCCGCGAATTCGCCCGCGCTTCGATGATGTATGGCCTGATGCGCAAGTGGCCGGTCTACCTCTCGACCAAGAACACCATCCTCAAGGCCTATGACGGCCGCTTCAAGGATATCTTCGAAGAGATCTACCAGAGCGAATTCAAGGCGAAGTTCGACGAAGTCGGCATCACCTACGAACATCGCCTGATCGACGACATGGTCGCGTCCGCGCTGAAGTGGTCCGGCGGCTACGTCTGGGCCTGCAAGAACTACGACGGCGACGTCCAGTCCGACACGGTTGCCCAGGGCTTCGGCTCGCTCGGCCTGATGACCTCGGTACTGCTGACACCAGACGGCAAGACCGTCGAAGCCGAAGCTGCTCACGGCACGGTTACCCGCCACTACCGCCAGCACCAGAAGGGCCAGGAAACCTCGACGAACTCGATCGCTTCGATCTTCGCCTGGACCCGCGGCCTCGCCCACCGCGCCAAGCTCGACAACAACGCCGAACTGGCCAGGTTCTCGACCACGCTCGAGCGCACGGTCATCGAAAAGGACGTCTTCGACGCCCCGAGCGCCGGCGTGGCACTCGCCATGTACAACCTCGACGAATCCATCCGCGAATTCGCCCGCGCCTCGATGATGTATGGCCTGATGCGCAAGTGGCCGGTCTACCTGTCGACCAAGAACACCATTCTCAAGGCCTATGACGGCCGCTTCAAGGACATCTTCCAGGAAGTCTACGAAGCTGAATTCCAGGATCAGTTCAAGGAACTCGGCATCACCTACGAACATCGCCTGATCGACGACATGGTGGCCTCGGCGCTCAAGTGGTCGGGCGGTTATGTCTGGGCCTGCAAGAACTATGACGGCGACGTCCAGTCCGACACGGTTGCCCAGGGCTTCGGCTCGCTTGGCCTGAT
>DASVPC010000328.1:0-4776 GCA_036383055.1 Rhizobium sp.
CACGCTCTACATCTCGCCGCTGAAGGCGCTGGCGGTCGATATCGAGCGCAACCTGATGAAGCCGGTCACCGAAATGGGCCTGCCGGTCTCGGTCGAAAACCGGACCGGCGATACGCCGAGCGGCAAGCGGCAGCGCCAGAAACTCAATCCGCCGGATATCCTGCTGACGACGCCGGAGCAGGTGGCGCTGCTGCTTGCCAATCGCGAGGCCGAGCGCTTCTTCAAGGATGTGCAATACATCGTTCTCGATGAGTTGCATTCGCTGGTGACCTCGAAGCGCGGCCATATGCTCTCGCTCGGTCTTGCCCGTATCCGCAAACTTGCGCCGCGTGTGCAGACCATCGGTCTTTCCGCCACCGTCGCCGAACCGATGGATCTGCAGAAATGGCTGGTGGCGCAGGAGCCGGAGGAAGACCGGCATGCCGGTCTCGTTCTGGTCGAGGGCGGTGCCAAGCCCGATATTTCGATCCTCGCGACCGAGGAGCGCATCCCTTGGTCCGGCCATTCCGCCAAATACGCCATCCCCGATATCTATCGCGAGCTGAAGGAGCATCGCACGACGCTGCTCTTCGTCAACACGCGTTCGCAGGCCGAAATGCTGTTTCAGGAATTGTGGTCGGCCAATGACGACAATCTGCCGATCGCGCTGCATCACGGCTCGCTCGATGTCGGCCAGCGTCGTAAGGTCGAGGCGGCGATGGCCGCCAACAGGCTGCGCGCCGTCGTCGCTACCTCAACGCTGGATCTGGGAATCGATTGGGGCGATGTCGATCTCGTCATCCATGTCAGCGCACCGAAGGGGGCAAGCCGCCTTGCCCAGCGCATCGGCCGCGCCAATCACCGCATGGACGAGCCGTCGAAGGCGATCCTCGTGCCCGCCAACCGCTTCGAGGTCATGGAATGCCAGGCGGCGCTGGATGCCAATTACGTCGGCGCGCAGGATACGCCGCCGGTCAGTGCCGGTGCGCTCGATGTTCTCGCCCAGCATGTTCTCGGCATGGCCTGCGCCGAACCTTTCGACATGCTGGAACTCTATGATGAGGTCCGCAGCGCCTCGCCCTATGCCGATCTCTCTTGGGAGACCTTCGAGCGCATCGTCGATTTCGTCGCCACTGGCGGTTATGCGCTCAGAACCTATGAGCGCTATGCCCGCATCCGCAAGACGCCGGAGGGACGCTGGCGGGTTTCCAATCCACAGGTGGCGCAGCAATACCGCCTGAACCTCGGCACCATCGTCGAAGAGGCGATGCTGAATATCCGCATGGTGAAGCGTAATGCGCTGGGGTCGCTCGGGCGAGGGGGAGCGTCGCTCGGCAAGGTCGAGGAATATTTCCTCGAACAGCTTTCGCCCGGCGACACCTTCCTCTTTTCCGGCAAGGTGCTGCGTTTCGAGGGCATCCGCGAGAATGAATGCCTGGCCTCGCAGGCCTTCTCCATGGACCCGAAAATCCCGTCCTATGCCGGCGGCAAGTTTCCGCTGTCGACCTATCTCGCTGATCAGGTGCGAACGATGATCGCCGATCCCGATCGTCGTCGCAAACTGCCGGATCAGGTGCGCGACTGGCTGGAAATCCAGAAAGACAAGTCGATGCTGCCGAAGCGCGACGAGCTGCTGATCGAGACCTTTCCGCGCGGCAGCCGTGCTTACCTGGTCGCCTATCCCTTCGAGGGACGGCTGGCGCACCAGACGCTCGGCATGCTCTTGACCCGGCGGCTGGAGCGGGCAGGGGCAAAACCCATGGGCTTCGTCGCCACCGATTATTCGCTCGGGATCTGGGGGCTGGAGGACCTGGGGCTGATGATCGCCAACGGCCATCTCAGCCTTTCCGATCTCTTCGACGAAGATATGCTCGGCGACGATCTCGAGGCCTGGCTTGACGAATCCTTCCTGCTGAAGCGTACCTTCCGCAATTGCGCCGTGATTGCCGGCTTGATCGAGCGTCGGCATCCCGGCAAGGAAAAGACCGGCCGGCAGGTGACGGTGTCCGCCGATCTGATCTATGACGTGCTGCGCAGCCACGAGCCCGACCATATCCTGATGCAGGCGACACGGCAGGATGCGGCCACGGGACTTTTGGATATCGGCCGTCTTGGGGATATGCTGAAGCGAATCAAGGGTCACATCACCCACCGGGCGCTGGATCACATCTCGCCGCTCGCCGTGCCGGTGATGCTGGAAATCGGCAAGGTGCCGGTGCCGGGCGAGGCGCATGATGTCCTCCTGGCCGAAGCGGCGGATGATCTGATCCGCGAGGCGATGGAATAAGCGTGGATCATGCGAAACGAATGATGAAGGTAGATTGTTAAGGTGATGAACCGCCTGGCGCTAGCGCGAGATATGAACGGCCAAGGGAACGGCGCGACGCCCGCATCGGGCGTCGAGATCGCCGTTCATGACGTTACCGCCGTCTGTGATCCGCTCGGCGCGCTCTATCTGCCGGATGCCGGCATTCTCGTCGTCTCCGATCTGCATCTGGAAAAGGGTGCGGCCTTCGCGCGGCGCGGCATGCTGCTGCCGCCTTACGATACGCTGGCGACGCTGACCGTTCTTGCCGCCGTCATTTCCCGCTACGACCCGAAGCTCGTCGTCTCGCTCGGTGACAATTTTCACGACCGCGTCGGCTCCGCGCATCTGCCGGAGGAGTTCCGCAGCCTGATCGTCACCATGGCGCGCGGCCGCGAATGGATCTGGATCAACGGCAACCATGATCCGGATGGCACCGTCGATCTGCCCGGCCAGTCTGTCGATGAGATGCAATATGGCGGGCTGACCTTCCGTCACGAGCCGAAGGGCGGTCGGCAGGCCGGCGAGATCGCCGGCCATCTGCATCCCTCCGCCACCGTCCGCCGCCGTGAAAAATCGGTGCGGCGACCATGCTTCGCGACGGATGGCGCCCGCCTGCTGATGCCGGCTTTTGGCGTCATGACCGGTGGTCTGGACCTGCGCCACAAGGCCATGACCGGCCTGTTCGACCGGGAAAGCCTCATTGCCCATCTGCTCGGCCGCGACCGCATCTATTCGGTGCGTTTCGGCAATCTCTCGGCTTAGGCCGCCTTCACGGGCTCATAGCGCAGGATCACCGCGCCGGTCTTCAAAGGCCGGGAGTCGATGAGCTTCATCGGCCGCTGTTCCGCTGCCGGCTTGAAATGCGGATTACCGGCTCCGAGAACGACGGGGACGAGACATATGCGGATTTCGTCCACCGATCCGGCCTTCAGCAGCACATCCGTCACTTCGGCGCTGCCAAAGACGAACATGGTCTTGCCCGGTTCTTCCTTCAGCTTCTTCACTTCCGCGGCGATGTCGGAAACGACGCGGGTGTTGTTCCAGTCTGCCTTGTCGAGCGTCCGCGAGGCGGCGATCTTGGCGATGCCGTTCATATAGGCGGTGATATCAGGCGTTTCCGTCGCGGTCTGCCAATAGGCAGCCATGCCTTCATAGGTCTTGCGGCCGAAGATCAGCAGATCGCCTTCCTTGCCGAGTTCGGTCGCGTAGCGCTCCAACTCGTCGCCCCAGGCGAGCATGTGGAAATCCAGATCCCAGGGTTTCGTTCCCTCGAAATATCCATCGAGCGTCATCAGGTTCCAGACAACAAGCTTTCTCATTGGTTTCTCCTTGGTGATAACCGCATCACAATCAAAACTGGTTGCTAAAAGCAAGTGGTTGAAAGCTAGATCGACTGATGGCAAAATGCAAGCAGTTTTTGGAGACCCTTATGGACGCACCTCATCGTTCCGGCTGCCCGATCAATCTGACGCTCGAAATCCTCGGCGACCGCTGGAGCCTGATCATCATCCGCGACATCATGTTCGGCAATCGCCGCCACTTTCGCGAGCTTCTGCAGAATTCGCAGGAAGGCATTGCCTCCAACATCCTCGCCGACCGGCTAAAGAGGCTTGTGGAGCGCGGGCTTCTGACCCGCGACGACGATCCGACCCACAAGCAGAAAGCCATCTACAGCCTCACCGAAATGGCGATCGAGCTCGTGCCGCTCTTTGCCCATATGGGCGCCTGGGGTCGCAAGCACCTTCCGGTGTCGGAAGAGCTGTCGATCCGCGCCGAACTATTGGAGGATGGCGGGCCGGCACTCTGGGGGGACTTCATGGAAGAGCTCAGGGCAAGGCACCTGGGCAAGGTGCTGCCGCCGGGTACGCCGTCGGTGCTTGGGCGGCTGACGGAAGCTTATCTGGAGGTGGTGGCGCGGAAGAAGAGTGCTTGATCAGCTCTTCCGGAACACAAAACTCGCCGTCCATCCCGTGATCACCGCCAGCAGCACCGAAAACATGCCATAGGCAATCGGCTGCCCATGCGCCGCATCGGTGATGGTCTGCTCGATGCCGGTCTTGATGACGCGCAGCGGCAGGGCTTTTTCGCCTATGAATTTGCCGCTCTTGAAGAGATAGGCGCGCACCGTATGCACGCCGTTCGGGACGTTGGCCGGGAGCCTCAGCGTTGCCTTGAACAGGCTGGAGCTGACGAAGCGCACGCCGGCCGGATCGCTTTCATAGAGGCCGCCGGACTGCTGCAATCGCCGGAAGGCCTGTCGGAATTCCGGCACATCGGCGCCGCTGCCGACAAAGCCGACCGGGATGAGCGGAATATGATCAGTGCCGATGCCGCGGTCGTTCAGTTCGAGCGGCGCGGTGATATTGTCGACGGCCCGCGTGCTCGATAGCGAATAGGCCTGCGGCACATGCTCGAAGGTCATCGAGCGGGTATTGATCCAGATGCCGAAAACCCGCTCCTTCTTGCGCACGGTGGCATTTTCACGCGGT